>JAHEME010000149.1 GCA_024643825.1 Chloroflexota bacterium
GTTCATGCGCACCGCGTGATCGCTTTCCACCTTTTCGACGCACATGACTTCCTGCTTGTCGTAGACGGTTAGGAAGGCCGTTTCCCCGGTTGCTTCCACCAGCTCGCGCACAATCGGGTTGGCAATGTCGCGCAGGCTGGCGATCTCCGGGACGAGGCCGCCCCAGACAAACAGCCGGTATCCCAGACGCCACAGCCCATCGTCCGCGTTGCGACGGAGCAGGCCGTGATGCTCCAGACCATTCAGGTAGCGATGCAGCGATGACTTCGGGATGTCGAGGCGTGTGCTGAGGGCAACCAGCGACCATGCTGGTCGGTCTGGAGAGAAACACTCCATGATGCTGACCAGCTTGTCGAGCGACTTTACCCCGGATGGGGAAGAGAGATTGCTCATTGTCGAGGTAAGTATTCCGAAAAAATGGAACGCTATTCCAAATACTTGAACATCATTAAAGCATACCTGCGGTCTGAAGTCAAGGGCTCCTGAGAACGGCGAGGAAATTTCATCCTCAGAAAGAGAGAACCGCCCTGGCCCCTGGAGACACGACATCTTTTGCGGCCTTCTCTCGCCCTGAACCTCGCTGCGCTCGGTTGGGTTCCTCTCCAGATAGGAGAAGGACGCAAAACTGCCTCAACTCCCTGGTGATTTTCACATCTGTCATGTCCTCAACACCGTCTCCGTGGTTGGTTGGTATTCCGGGAACAGAATCTCTTGACATGAGGTTCTATTTTCCTATAGAATAGTAAATAATTGGAATACTGTTCCATATATTGGAACTTCTCGGCTGTCCGTCACAATAGCGAGACTGGGTGCGATCTTTTCGTTGGAGCACCTAAGTGCGACCACATCACCGCCATAGAACACCGATCTATTCGGGTGAACATCCCCCGCCTGTAGGAGAATACTCAGACCCCTGAGTGAGACATCTGTACCGTTGTCCCTTGAAAAGGAGCCGATATCATGAGTCTCGATGCCTATGTAGCAAGAACCCCCCTGACTGCTAAAGAAGCGGCGCGTGCCCAGGCGATCATCCCCGGTGGTGTTGGCAGCGCAATCCAATTCTGGTCACCATACCCCATCTATGTGAAAGATAGCCAGGGTGCATATGTCTGGGATCTGGATGGCAACCGGTACACTGACTACTGCATGTGCTATGCGGCGATGGTTGCCGGGCATGCCAACCCGATCATCGCAGAGGCCATTGCAGAGCAGGCGAAGAAGGGAACCCTGTACGGGCTGCCCAGCCCCACCGCCACCGATCTGGCGGAAGAGATCCAGAAACGCTACCCGTCCATAGACATGATTCGCTTCACCCAGTCGGGGGTGGAAGCCACAATGTACGCGGTGCGGCTGGCACGCGCAGCCACCGGGAAGCTGGGCGTCCTCAAAGTAGAAGGAGCCTATCACGGAGCCTCCGACATCCTGCTGGTGAGCACCGGGCCTCGCACCATCGAAGCCGCCGGGCCAGCACTAGAGCCTACCTCCCTGATCGACAGCGCGGGCATCCCCCCCGGAACCACTGAGCATACGCACATCGTCCAGTTCAATGATCTGGAGGGGCTGGAGCATCTGCTTGAGAAGTACAAGGATCAGATCGCCTGCTTTATCCTGGAACCATGTATGACTAACGGCGGCGTGAT
This sequence comes from Chloroflexota bacterium, assembly GCA_024643825.1. Lineage (GTDB taxonomy): Bacteria > Chloroflexota > Anaerolineae > Aggregatilineales > UBA3940 > JAHEME01. The sequence goes on from JAHEME010000149.1 coordinate 1,641, forward strand.
CCCCCCCGACTCTGGCTATCTGGAGGGGGTGAGGGAACTGACGCGCCAGTATGGTGTGCTGCTGATCTTCGATGAAGTGAAGATCGGCGCGCGCATTGCCTACGGGGGAGCGGCGGAGAAGTACGGGATCAAGCCAGATTTGATCTGCCTGGCGAAGGCCATTGGCGGCGGGACGCCGCTGGGCGCGTTCGGTGGGCGGCGCGATCTGATGGAGATGATCTCCCCGCTTGGCCCGGCAGTTCACTATGGAACTTACAATGCCAACCCGCTGACCATGTCTGCCGGGCTGGCCTGTTTGACCTCCGTCATGACCCGCGATAAGTATGAGGAGATGGATCGGCTCGGCGCGAAAATGGCGGCGGGCCTCAAGGCGATCATCGAAAGGGTGGGGCTGCCCGCCTGTGTGACCTGGGAAGGCCCGCTGGGTGGCATCCAGTTTGTCCCGGAGACTCCCCACAACTACCGGCAGGCCAATATGGGCAACAAGGAGATGTGGACGAACTACTGGTATGGCATGCTCAGTCGAGGCGTGATCCCGATGGGCAGCGCCTGGTTTGAGGAGTATTCCATCTCTGCGGCACACACGGAAGCCGATATTGACGAAACACTAAACATCACCGAAGATGTTCTCAATGAGGTCAAACGGTTGGCTTAGTGTTCGCAGCCTTTTGCGAGACCGCCTGACCAGCATCGGGGCCTCATGACTCCGGCAGGATCTTCAGAAGAGACAGGGTTCACCTCCCGGGTGGCATCGCACGTTCCTAGGGCACGGATACTCTATGACAGACACAGTTGTTGGACTCAAGAACATCACCAAGCAGTTTGGGGACGTGCTGGCAGTTGACAACGTCTCGCTGCAAATCCGCGAGGGGGAGTTCTTCTCCCTCCTGGGGCCAAGCGGCTGTGGCAAGACAACGACGCTGCGAATGATTGCTGGCTTTGAGATGCCGCAAATCGGCGAGATCTATATCAAAGGGGAGCCGGTGACTCACCTGCCGCCTTTTCGCCGCAACGTCAATACCGTCTTTCAGGATTATGCCCTCTTCCCCCACATGACCGTGGCCCAGAATGTTGGCTTTGGGCTGGAGATGGATAAGCTTCCTGAAGTGGAAATCCGCCAGCGGGTGGAAGATACCCTCCGATTGGTGCAACTGCCGCAGATGGGCGACCGCCGTCCAAGTCATCTCTCCGGCGGGCAGCAGCAGCGCGTGGCGCTGGCGAGGGCCATCGTCAAGAGACCCGACGTGCTCCTGCTGGACGAACCACTGGCCGCGCTGGATCTTAAGCTGCGCCAGGCAATGCGTTTTGAATTGAAGGAACTTCAACATCAACTGGGCACGACGTTCATCTACGTGACTCATGATCAGGAAGAAGCTATGACCATGAGCGACCGGATCGCGGTGATGAATCATGGTCATGTCCTTCAGATAGGCACACCGATTGAGGTGTATGATCATTCCGCCGATCACTTCGTAGCAGACTTCATCGGCGAGACGAACTTCATCGACTGTCGGGTAATTTCCTGCAATGGGGAAACAGCCACTGTCCTGATCGGAGATGAGATCAAACTGGAGGTGGCATGCGATCAGAACGCTGCCGCCGATCAGCCAGGGACCGTGGTGATTCGACCTGAGAAGATCGACCTGCACATGAAAGCAGGAAACGATGGACAGGAGACCGCGTTCGTTCCGGGCATCGTGGAAAACATGGTATGGATTGGAACTGACACCCGGTTCACCGTGAAGCTGGCGGGGAAGGTGGAGGTGGTGGTACGTCACCAGAACATGAGGCTGGGTGATCCGCTGGTTGCCCTGCGGCGCGGCGAACCAGTGTACCTGAGCTGGCAGAAGATGGCGGCCCGACTGATCACATCCTGAACCACTTATGATCATCAACCATACGCAGCTCAACGAGCAGCAGCTATGAGAATATACGAAGTTCACGAAGCCAAACAGACCATCTTACGCCGGCAGCTATGGGATGAAACCGAAATTCCAGAGCGGCTGATGGATGGAATTGAAACTATCTTTGGGGAACGGATCTCGCCTGCGGAGGTTGTCCGGCGAATCCTGGATGATGTACGGCATCGGGGAGACGCCGCTGTGCAGGAGTGGACACGGAAGATCGACCGGGTGGATGTCTCCGATCTGCTTGTGAATCAGCAGCAGATGGAAGATGCACGTGAGCAGGTTTCCGAGGAGACTATCGCCGCATTAGAACTCGCCGCAGAGCGCATTCGGGAATTTCATCTTCACCAGCCTGCGCTGAGTTGGATACACAACAACACCGATGGAACCCTGGGTCAGATGGTGCGGCCTATTCAGCGCGTCGGGGTTTACGTCCCCGGCGGCACAGCGCCGCTGCCCAGTTCCCTGCTGATGTGCGCAATTCCTGCCAGAGTGGCGGGCGTGCCTCACATAGCGGCGATCACACCTCCATCAAGAGACACCGGCCTGCCCCATCCTTCCATACTGGTTGCGGCAGCGATTGCGGGTGTGGACAACGTGTATGTAGCAGGGGGCGCTCAAGCGATAGCCGCGCTGACCTTTGGAACCGAAAGCATACAGATCGTAGATAAGATTTGCGGGCCTGGGAATCTCTTCACCACGCTGGCGAAGCGGCAGGTCTTTGGCATCGTCGGCGTGGATGGGCTGGCAGGCCCGACAGAGACCGTTGTCATTGCCGATGAAAGCGCCGACCCCTCCTTTGCGGCGGCGGATTTGCTGGCCCAGGCTGAACATGACATATTGGCGAGCGCCATCTTGCTGACCCCCAGTAGACGCGTAGCCGAAGAAGTCCAGGCAGCGGTCATGGCGCAGATAGAAGATCTCAGCCGTTCCGAAGTGATCGCGGGTTCTCTGGCGAGGAACAGTGGGATCGTCATCACCGAGTCTCTTGCGCAGGCGCTGGAACTCTCCAACGAATACGCGCCCGAGCATCTCTGCCTGCTGCTGGAAGATCCCTGGAGTCATCTGGGGCACATCCAGAACGCAGGCGGTGTGTTCCTGGGTGAATACAGCTTTGAAGTGCTGGGAGATTACGTCGCGGGACCCAGCCATACGATGCCAACCGGGGGTACGGCGCGCTTCGCCAGCCCGATCAACGTCAACGATTTCGTGAAGATCATCAGCGTCATTGGGCTCAACAATTCCGCGCTGGAGAAGATCGGCCCATCGGCAGAGCGCATCGCCAGCACAGAAGGACTGACGGCGCACGCAGCGGCGGTGGCCCGGCGACTATACAAGCCCGGACGCAGTTGACAGATTCAAGGATGCTGGAGCAGCAATGACAGTAACCAAACGCAGAAGGGGCGTCTTAGGCACGTTGCTGACACCTGGGGCAATCTGGATCGTCCTACTATATATTGTGCCCTCCCTGCTGATTGTGGTTTACAGCTTCCTGACCAAGAAGCTTGGTGGCGGCGTGATCTGGGAAGTCAGCCTGGATTCGTACACCAAGCTTTTTGGCTATAATCCCGGCGCGTTGATCCTCAACGACTTCGTTATCATCTTCCTACGCACCTTCTGGTGGGGAATTCTGACGGTGCTTACCTGCCTTTTCATTGGCTACCCGCTTGCCTTCTACGTCACCCAGCAAAAACCAGCCACCCGCAACCTCCTGCTGTTGCTGATCATCATTCCATTCTGGACCAACTTCCTCGTACGCATCTATGCCTGGAAGTTCCTGCTTGGCAACAATGGTTTCATCAACAGCACGATCCTATCTGGCCTGGGTCTTCGGCGCATTCCACTAATCAATACCCCGTTCGCAGTTCTCATCGGCCTGATATACGGGGCCTTGCCCTTCATGGTACTGCCACTCTATGCATCGATGGAGCGATTCAACTATTCGTTCGTAGAGGCAGCGCAGGATCTGGGTGCAGGCTACTTCCGAGTTTTCACACGAATATTCTTTCCCCTGACCATTCCCGGCGTTGCCACTGGATGTATCCTTGTCTTCATCCTGGCAATCGGCGATTTTGTCGTACCGACCGTTCTGGGTGGGGGGAAAGTAGCAATGGTAGCGAATTTGCTCTCGCTCCAATTCGGAAATGCCTTCGATTGGCCGTTTGGATCTGCGATTGGTGTGGTGTTCATTCTGCTGCTCATGATTGGCATTGTCTACTACATCCTCTCGGAGATCAGAAAGGAGGCCTAGTGCAAACGGAAAATAGCGAATACGCGCCCAGGAGATCGCGGCGCTTGACCAGTCGATTTGTGCGCTGGGCAAATCGTGCCCTGTCTCTGAACATGGTGCTCTCGTTTCTGTTCCTATATCTGCCCATCCTTATTCTGGTTGTTTTCTCCTTCAATGATTCAAGGCTGGCGGCTCGCTGGGAGGGCTTTACCCTCGATTGGTATCGTTCTCTGCTTACCAGCCGATCCATCCTATCCTCGGCAAAGAACACCCTGATCGTGGCGGTGACCTCCACGATTATCGCTACAGGCCTGGGGACGATGACTGCCATCGCGATGGAGCGATTTCGCTTCCCGTTCCGCCGCATCTATGACGGCCTCCTGTACATCCCAATTGTCACCCCGGAGATCGTGACAGGCGTCTCTCTGCTGGCGTTTTTCTCGCTGACATTCAATGCCATCAACAGCGCCTTCCACCTCACAGGTGACAGCGCCTTTCGGTCTGGTCTGATCACGATCACACTCACCCATGTTGCCTTCAATATCGCGTTCGTCTCGGTTGTTGTTCGAAGCAGCTTGAAGGATTTTCGCCGCTCCCTGGAAGATGCCGCCCAGGATCTGGGCGCGAATGAGTGGGTTACATTTCGGCGGATCACGTTACCCCTGATCATGCCGGGGATCATCGCTGGCGCTTTGCTCGCATTCACATTATCGCTGGATAATTTCGTCATCACGTATTTCGTGACGGGCCCCGGAGCGACGACGCTGCCCATCGAAGTGTTCGGTCGCGTCCGGAGATCGATAAGCCCTGAGATTAATGCGATCTCGACCATTATGCTCATTATCTCAAGCATCTTTGTGTTAGCATCGCAAATACTACAGCGGCGGAAGTAGTCAATTCTGCCGCATTGGAAGTACAACCGTGTCGAGGTAAGGAGGTGAGCTATAGGAACATGATTGTCTCCTGAGGTGGCGCATAAGTTCTTTCAAAGGGAGGAAGAATAAGATGAGAAGACAAGAGAAGACACGCTGGCTTGCACTGGTGATCCTGCTCCTCGCAGCCTTGATGCTTGCATCCTGCGGCGGCGGAGAGGTCGCAACGCCCGCACCAGCAACCGAAGAAGCAGCACCAACAACCGAAGAGGCCGCACCCGCGACGGAGGAAGC
>JAHEME010000150.1:0-4936 GCA_024643825.1 Chloroflexota bacterium
GGTTGAGGTGTTTCCAGTGCTTTGCGGTGGGTATTGGAGTCGCTTCCCCGGAAACCCCTCAACCTGTGCTGGATTCAGCGGATGTAACGGTATCAGGAGTTTCTGGCGTCGAAGCTCTGCTAGCGTGGTTGTTGAAGGAGAGCAGCGCGTCATCCACCTGATTCTTAAACCACTGCCGAATATCTGACTCTCGCACCAGAGACTGCAACTGTTCGGCCCGCTGCTGACGTTCTTCCGCAGGCATGGTAAGGGCAAGGTGCATCGCTTCTACCGTGCTGTAAATATCAAAGGGCGAGATTACCAGAGCTTGATCGCCAAGTTCGTAAAATGCCCCCGCAGACTCGGAGAGAATCAGCACGCCATCCTGTTCATTGACCAGTGCCCCTTCTTTCGCCACGAGGTTCATCCCATCCGTGATCGGGTTCACCAGCAGCACGTCATACAACTGCATGGCGGCGATAGCCCGTGGATAGTTATCCCCCACCACAATGCGCGAAGGCTCCCAGTCCCCATCACTAAACTGGGCATTGATCATGCCAGACTCCGCCATGATGTCGCGCAGATAGTCGCGGTATTCGCCAACCTCCATGCGCGAGGGAACGAGCAGCGAGAGCATCTGCACCTTCCCCCGATGCTCTGGATACGATTCCAGCAGGGTGCGGTATGCGACCAAACCCCGCAGAATATTCTTGCTCGGCTCAATGCGATCCACGCGCAAAATCAACTTGCTCTCGCCAAGCGACCGCGCCACCTGCCCGCGAAACTGCCGCGTCTCAGGCTCCTGCGCGAGCGTTTCCATCCTGTCAATATCAATGGAAATGGGGTAGCTATGAGCCTCGACTTCTCTCCCCTGGTAGGTGATGCGATCCCGATGCCCGTACGAGTGGGCATCCGCCAGATAAAATCGGCATGTCTGCACAAAGTAGAAGGCATCCTTGCGCGTCTGAAACCCGATCCGATCTGAGGCCAGCAAGCTCGTAAGCAGGGAAGTTCGCATCTTCTCTGGCAAAACGCGCCAGGCATCGGGGCTGGGCCAGGGAATATGCAGGAATGGCTGGATGATCACCTGATCCCCCAATGCCTCTCGTAAGAAGTGCGGCACGAGGTATAGATGATAATCCTGTGGGAAGACCAGTACCGGACGCTCGCTATCACGCACAGCATCGGCAATCGCCTGAGCAAATTGCCGATTGATCGTGACATACCCTTCCCGCCATGCTCGCCACGTTTCTTCCGTCACCATTGGCGCTCGTGGAATATCCCAGAGCTGATGCTGTAGAAACCATAGCAGCGGATTCGAGATCACGTTGTAGTATTGATCGTATCGCTCCGCCTGAGGCCGTACGAGCCGCAGGGAAATGTCATCTACACTCTGAGCGCGATCATTGTTAGCCAGGGCCCACGCATGATCTCCGGGACTCATCGCGCAAGCAACCCATAACACATCATGGCGTGCTGCCAGCGCACTTAATGCAGTGACCAATCCGCCCGCCCCGCGCTTCACCTGGAACTGCTTTTCGCCAACAAAGCGAAAGCGGAACGGGCCGCGATTGGATGCGATGACAATCAGTGGGTTATCAGAGTGTCCATCTCTGGCTTCCACGACAGTAGGGTCTCCAGCAGCGTTACGGGAAAGCAGACGTCAATCGGGATCAGAGACAATCGCCGTTTTCAGCAGGTCTTCCACCTGAGCAGCGGCGACATTCATATCGACATCGAGATGTACGGCAATCTCGGTCGCGATCAGATGCTGCGCGGCAGATTTCAGGTCCTGATCTTGTTTGGCGAGCTTACGTTCTAATTCAAGATACGCCAGATCGCGCACAACGCTGGCGATCCGCGTCAGATCGCCGCTATACACGTGCTCGCGCATCTGCGCCTGCCGGGTTCGATAATCTTCAGGAAGATCACTCGGATCATCTCCCAGCACCATGCGCAGCCCATCCAGGCTCGTGATCGCCAGGTGCATCCCTACTTCGCCCGTTCGATCTTCGGGCAGCAGAAGAGTCCCTCCATCCACCAATTCGATGAACAGATAGATCCGTTCCTTCCCTCCAACTTCCAGACTTTGCAGCTTCTGAATGATCCCGGCTCCGTACTCCGGGTGAACAATCGCATCTCCCTGGCTGAACATGATCCAAACCTTTCCGCCTCGCTGCGGATTGCGCCCGCACGCTGGCGATGATTTGTGGCCCTCTTCTTACTCCTGCTCGGCTGCTTCCACCGAAGATGTTTCCATTGGAGCTTCTTCCAGCAGAACCGGCTCTGCTTCAGCTTCTACAACCGCTTCAGAATCAGCCATCTCTTCTGCGACTTCAGCCCCGACAAGTGCTTCAGGAGCTTCAGAATTCGCTGCTTCATCAGCCTCTCCCGCCAGCCTTTCATATCCCCACGCTTCCCATTCTTCGACGGTCACTTTGTCCAGGCTCAGGCCAAGGCGCTGACGCTCCGTGTCGATATTCAGGATATGCACCAGCACCCGATCCCCTTTTTGAGCGCTTGGCGCAGTTGTCATCTCGCTGGTATGGATCAGCCCCACCAGATCATGGGGAACCGACACGAACAGGCCAAAATCAACCACCCGAACGATCTCCCCTTCGACAGTCTGGCCGACCTCAAAGTGATTCTCGATTTCCTCCCACGGGCTTGGCAGGAGAACCGCGCGGTTCAGGGTGAGGCGCTCGTGCTCAATATCCACACCATCAATGCGCACAGTCACTTCTTCGCCTACGGAGACTACTTCGGATGGATGCTGGATGAATTCGCGATCCAATCGGGAAATATGAACCAGCCCATCAATGCCTCCAATATCAACAAAAGCGCCGAAGTCCACCAGGTTCACGACCTTCCCCTGGACGACATCGCCCACCGTGAGTTCGGCCAACTTCGCCTGCCGCGCAACCCGGCGTGCTGCGCGCTCAGATAGGATCAGTCGGTTAGCAACCCGATCCACTTCGATGATACGCAGCGTAATTGTTTCCCCTAGAAGCTCTTTCTTCGCTTCAATCAACTCATCCTGGACGACCCCACGCCCAATCGACGTTACATGAGACTGCGGCACAAATCCTTCCAGGCGGCCTACCCGTACCACCAGCCCCCCGCGATTCTGCCCGATCACCTCCGCCTCAATCAGTTCCCCACTAGCCATACGCTCTTCCGCATGCGCCCAATCGGCACGCTCCAGAGCGCGATTGATCGAGACAATCAAATTTCCATCATAATCATGAGGCCACAGCACCACCATCATTACTACGGCACCGGGCTCCAACGAGGCCAAAGTTTCCTCATCCATCCTGTCGAGGTCTGCTCGTGGGACGAAGGCATCTCGCTTCAGCCCAACATCGACAATCACGAAGTTATCATCAACGGATAGAATCCGTCCTTCCAGCACATCGCCCTTGCTGGGCATCGTGTAATCATACTGGTCCAGCAAGGCTCCAAAATCAGCGGCTGCTGCTGCATCTGTATCGGGGGTTTGAATAGTCACAACGTTCCTTTCTTTGGTGACAAAGAATTCTCAGACAAGTCATCCGTGCTCGCCAGACGAAAAACCGCTTCGTGTGCCGGTTTGCGGGACGGGAAGCGGTCTCAAAGCTTCGTGCTCTGCGATTGAGAATAGTCGCTTATTTTCGGAGTAACACCCCTGGCGCGGATGGAAAGTTGATCGTTTTTTTCAGCGCCATCAGGTGCAAAAGTACCTCACACCGTATCAAGCCGGAACATCTTCACTGGTCAGCAATTTCAGCAAAGCAAGGCAGTTTTTCTACTATGTATTCTAATGCAAATGGACGCGCATCGCAACGCAGATTCCATTTTCCGATCTTCTATCCACCTGCCACCACCCGGATCAGGCTGGCAATTCCGAGGCCCACAACCATCAGATTCCCGATGATGCTTGTAATGATCTGTGCCCTCGCCGGGAGGCGCTTCCCAGCAACAGATCCAAATACCGCCAGCGCGGTCTGCCATGAGACGGAGGCCAGTGCCGCGCCTGCTACGAACAACATTCGATCCATAGCAAAATCGAGAACAGCGCCGCCTCCGAGTATGAGCGAAGCAAAGTACGCGACTGTTGCCGGGTTTAGCAACGTCAGCGCGAGGAACTGCTGGTATATACGCCCCACTGATTGCTCAGTCCGGTTGGTTTCGAGGGCTACGTGCCCCTGTTTTCGGATTCCCCACAGACCATATCCGCCCAGCCCGATCAGGACGATCCCACTGGCAACCTTCAGGGGAACATTCAGCGGCGCAAGCCTGACCGCCAGCACCTGCCCGGCAATCGCTGCCAGCGAAGCGTAGATCAGGTCGGCGCTCGCGGCCCCGGCCCCGGCAAAGAACCCCGCCTGAAACCCGCGTCGCAACGCCATATCGACGATCAGGATGGCAATGGCACCAACCGGGATCGCGATAGCATAGCCCGCAAATGCTCCCTTGATGAATGCTTCCATTACCGCTTTCTCCATGAGTCTACATAGAAAAAGGGGCGTTCATCACGCCCCTGCCGAATCGGATAAGTGACGCTCGTGCTAGGTGAGGATTTCTTCCAGCCCCTGGAGCAAACGCTGAATATTTTCCTCACGGGAGGAGTAGCCCATCAGCCCGATGCGCCATACCTTACCCTTGAGTTCCCCCAACCCGCCAGAAATTTCGATGTTATGCCCTTCCAGCAGATGCTGCCGCACCATGACCTCATTCACACCTTCGGGAACCCGGACAGTGGTGAGCGTGGTCAGCCGAGTCTCCTCTGGCACAAGCAGAGTCAGGTCAAGGGAAGCCAGTCCATTCCATAGGATCTCTGCGTTGCTCCGGTGACGCGCCCAGCGCGCTTCCAACCCTTCTTCCGCCACCAGTCGCAGCCCTTCATACAGCGCATAATTGGCCGTGATCGGTGCTGTGTGATGGTAGGTGGGTGGTGTTCCCCAATACTTCGCCAGCC
>JAHEME010000150.1:4946-6919 GCA_024643825.1 Chloroflexota bacterium
TACCAGTTGGTGACGAGCGTCTTCCGAGCACGGAGCTTCTCCTCGCCTCGCGGCCCCACTGTGATCGGTGATGCACCCGGCGGGCAGCCCAGGCATTTCTGCGATCCACTGTAGCAAACATCGATCCCGATCTCATCGACACGTACGGGCATCCCACCCAGCGAGGTCACCGCGTCAACGATGAGCAGACCGCCCTGGTCGTGCACAATCGATGCGATCTCATCTAGCGGCTGGTAAACGCCTGTAGAGGTCTCCGCCTGCACAATCGCGACCACCTGCGCGGGTCGCTCATTGAGAGCCTGCCGCACATCATCCGGGTGAAATGCCTCGCCGTAAGGCCGCGTGATGATCTGCACGTCGCCGCCGTACCGCGCCGCCATATCTGCGATGCGCGCGCCGAAAAACCCATGAACGCACACCAACACGCGGTCTCCTGGCTCCACCATATTTGCGACGGCGGCTTCCATCGCGGCTGTTCCCGTCCCAGAAATCGAGAGCGTCAGCGCATTCTGGGTTTGAAACGCATAGCGCAGCAGGTTCTGTGTCCGCTGCATAATTTCGATAAACACCGGGTCAAGGTGACCGACCAGTGGCGAGGACATGGCGCGCAGCACATCCGGGTGCGCCATGCTTGGCCCCGGCCCCAGCAAGATTCGTTCTGGTATGTTCAACGGAGGAAAGCCTGCAAGGTCAATGGAACGTGGGTGATTCATTCGTCACTTCCTGTATGGTGAGAGGGTGCTGGATAAATTCTGTAAGAGGGATGACTCAGGGGAGCGGCACACTGATGCAGAAAGTGCTTCCCCGCCCTTCCTGACTGTTGACCCAGATGGCTCCGCCATGCTGCTCGATGATCGATTTGGCAACTGTTAATCCCAGCCCACTGCCTTTGGTATCCATATGCTGTGATGCTTTCACCCGATAAAACTTCTCGAACACATGCGGCAGGTCTTTCGCAGGGATACCCACGCCAGTATCCGCGACCTGGACGATCAACTTTCCATCTGTGACCACTGTCGAGATCAATACATCACCGCCAGCGGACGTATACTTGATCGCATTCGACATCAGGTTGTGAATCACCTGCCGAAGTCGGGTCTCATCGACACGCACCATCACATCCTCACCCGGCAACGAGAGGGAGAGACGAATGCTCGCGCGATCCGCCAGCAGGCGGAACATCTCAACCTCCCGCTTTAGCAGTTCACGCATGGAAACCAGCGCGAGATCAAGCGGCAAACCATCTTCGATCTTCTTGAGATCGAGCAGATCAAACACAATCGACATCATATAGTCCGCATTCTCACGGATTCTCTGAATGGCGTCGAACGCTTCCTCGCGCGAGAGGGGAGGCTCCGCTCGGTCGAGCAGCAGGTCCGCGTAACCGAGGATCAATTGCAGCGGATTCTTGAGATCGTGCGAGACGATGCCGATTAGATCATCCTTCAGCAAACTCAGTTCCTCAATCTTGCGCCTCTGAGCAGCCAGTGCCAGTTGATTCTGCACCCGCATCACCACTTCTTCGACCTGAGCGGGTTTGGTGATGTAATCCACACCCCCGGCTTGAAACGCCTTCATCTTATCTTCAATCTCATCGAGGGCGCTGAGAAAGATAATCGGGATATTCCGGGTTTCTTCCTTGGATTTCAACAGCCGCGCGACCTGATAACCATCGACGCTCGGCATCCGAACATCCATCAGAATCAAGTCGGGAGGATTGGCGTTGACTTCTACCAGCGCAGTCTGTCCACTCTCAGCGGATCGAACATCATAGCCGCTGTGAACAAGCATCTGTACCAGAATATCCAGTGTAACCGGAGTATCGTCTACTACCAGGATTCTGGGGATCGCTTCTTTACCGGTCATCCCGCTTCCTTCTCTCAGATAAACTGCCGTATGGGCAGCACGATAGTTGGGCGCTTGCGGGGATTCCGGCCCCCCGGTGACAATGACAGCCGCCTCCCTACTATTGT
>JAHEME010000151.1 GCA_024643825.1 Chloroflexota bacterium
GCCGTAGTGTTCAAGCAGAGAGAACGAGAAGTCGAGCAAAAAGCCGTTAAACCGGCTCCGAAAGAGCGTCGTTCCGAGCGCAGGGAACCAGCGAAGAAAAACCCGCGCAGCACCAACGCCATCCTACGCTATTTTCAGGAGACGAGTGTGGAATTGCGCAAGGTTAGCTGGCCGACGCGCCAGGCAACAACTCGTCTGACGTTGATCGTCCTGGGAGTAACAGCAGCGTTCGCCGCTTTTCTGGGAGCACTGGATATTCTCTTCCAGCAAGGGGCCGCGCTGCTCCTGAAATAGGATCAGCGTGCTGCTCACCCTGTATGCACGTGTTGTCTGTAAGTTCAGGTAAAAGGGGAGGTCCGCGATGACCGCGCAAGACCAGGTTCCGGACGAACCAATAGAAGAAATCCCATTGGAAGTTGAGGGCGACCGACCTTCCCGCAGGAGTACGACTACCGCCCCCAAGCGGCAGTCTACTACAACTACAAGTGCGGATGAAGGTGAGGGCTATAGCCCTCCTGATCTGGGAGAAACCGACGACGAGCATGATGATGGGCGTCGCTGGTACGTCGTTCACTGCTATTCTGGCTATGAGAATAAAGTGCGGTATGCTATCGAACAGCGTACCGAGACGATGGGGATGGAAGACCGCATTTTTGAGGTAATCGTCCCTACCGAAGAGCAGATGGAAATCAAAGACGGCAAGCGCAAGGTTGTGGAGCGTCGCGTTTTTCCCGGCTACATACTCGTGCAGATGATCATGGATGAAGACTCCTGGTATGTAGTTCGCAACACACCGGGAGTCACGGGCTTTGTGGGGATGGGTAATAAGCCAACCCCGCTGCGCCCAGAAGAAGTCAGCCAGATCATGAAGCGCATGGAAGCCGAGGCTCCGGTCGTCAAAGTGACCTACAAGCAGGGCCAGAAAGTGCGCATCATCGACGGTCCATTCAACGACGTGGTCGGCATCGTGGAAGAGATCGACATGGATCGAACCAAGGTGCGGGTGATGGTCAACTTCTTTGGGCGCGAGACGCCCGTCGAATTGGACTTCCTGCAAGTAGAGAAACAGTAGTTCATACATGGCTTGTTCTGGGTAGTATCAAATTTTGTTGATGTCTGTTGGGCGCATGGCAGTTCGCTGCTGTCGCGCCCGACCTGTGTCAAGCCCCGCAAGGGGATCGAGAATCAGACGGAGGCTCCCTCAGGCCGTACGTCACTATCATTGTGAGGAGTTTCATGGCTAAGAAAATAGTCGCAGTTGTCAAGTTGGAGATTCAGGCAGGGAAGGCGAATCCAGCGCCGCCCATTGGCCCGGCGTTAGCGCAGCACGGCATCAATCTGATGGCCTTCTGCAAAGATTACAACGCCCGTACCTCGAATCGCATTGGCGACATCATCCCGGCAGAGATCACAGTCTACCAGGATCAATCGTTCACCTTTGTGCTGAAGACGCCACCCACAGCATCGCTGATCCGTAAGGCACTGGGTATTCCGAAAGGCTCTGGCGAGCCAAACCGTGCCAAGGTTGGCGTTCTGACTCGTGCTCAGGTGCGCGAGATCGCTGAGATGAAGATGCCTGATCTGAACGCCAATGATGTAGATGCGGCGATGCTTCAGGTAGAGGGAACTGCCCGCAGCATGGGCGTTACGATCAAAGGCTAATTGATCTGCAAGATCGCTTTGCTGATTTATTATTCCCCAGTATGTGGGAGGGGTCAGAGGAAACGGCCCTGATAACACCACAGGAGATGATGACACATGCCCAAGCATGGAAAACGCTTTGTCGACAGCGTTAAAGAATATGACGAGACCACACTCTACCCAACAGAGAAGGCTGTAGCTCTGGTAAAGCAATTGGCACGCGCCAAATTCGATGAGAGTATTGATGTGCATATGCGGCTGGGCATTGACCCACGCCATGCCGAACAGCAAATTCGAGGCGTGATCCTGATGCCTGCGGGTCTCGGAAGGACAGTGCGCATTCTGGTATTTGCCGAAGGCGATGCCGAGCGCACCGCGCGGGAAGCAGGCGCGGATATTGTTGGTTCGGATGAACTCGTTGGCAATATCGAAAAAGGATTCACAGACTTCGATGTCGCCATCGCCGTGCCGGATATGATGCGCAAGATCGGCAAGTTGGGAAAGGTGCTTGGTCCTCGCGGCCTTATGCCCTCCCCCAAAGGCGGCACGGTGGTGCAGCCAGAAGACCTGCCTCGCGTGATCGATGAATCACGTGCTGGCCGAATTGAATTTCGCAATGACCGTACCGGGAATATGCACGTCTCGATTGGAAAAGCGAGCTTTACAGAAGAGCAGCTTCTAACCAATTTCCGAGCACTGATGGACGAGGTACGCCGGATGCGTCCGGCTTCCGTCAAGGGGCAGTTTGTGAAGAAGTTGGTGCTCACCCCGACGATGGGGCCGAGCGTCAAGGTCGATCCGTTTGAAGCAGTAGGCGGATAAAACAGACAGTCTCCCGTAGCAAAGATAACAAGGAGCAGCCCCGATTGGCTGCTCCTTGTTTTGTTATTCCGGGTTGGCAATTTCTGCTGTCAGGCTATCGATAATTGAAGCCTCTCCAAGAGACTGTTTTCTTCATCCTCTGCCTCACCACGATACGATCTTCGTGAATCATGTAGTTCCTGCACGTCTTGATCCCATTCTTTTCAGCGCATCCAGAAAGGAATCCAAATCGATTGGTTTCGCAATATACCCATCGAACCCAGCGTTGATCACGCGCTCTTCATCTCCCTGCATGGCATGAGCAGTTAGCGCGATGACGGGGATATTCTGATTGTCAGAGGATAAACGTAGTTGCTCAAGCATTGCCCAGCCATCCATCACAGGCATGGAAAGATCAAGTAGAATGCACGTCGGTTTCAGGGCGGCCAACGTCGCTAACCCCTCGACTCCATTCACAGCCGTGACCATATCCGCCCCATAGAACGTCAGGGCCTGGGTAATCAATGCCTGGTTATCCAGGTCATCATCCACCAGCAGAATAGTCCAGCCCTCCAATTCGTGTTCCATTGAGTATGCGCTCGACAAGCTGCTATGCTCCGATGAGTGGCTGCTCTACAACAAGGGGCAGCATTACCGTAAAGGTGCTTCCCACTCCGACTGTACTTTCTACTCTCACCTGACCGCCCATTAGCATTGCCAGCTTGCGGACGATGGCAAGACCCAGGCCCGTGCCGCCATGCTCGCGCGATGAAGAGCCATCCACCTGGCGGAATTCATCAAACACATATTCCAGGGCGTGCGGAGGGATGCCGATTCCGGTGTCTTCCACTGTGATGAGCCAGCGTTCATTTCCCTCTCGGCGAACGGCCACATCAACGCGGCCTTTCTCGGTGAATTTGATCGCATTGCTGATCAGGTTGAGAATGATCTGCTTGACTCGTCCCCAATCAGCCACCAATGAATCCGGGATGCGATCATCCAGCATAACGCGGTATTCCAACCCTTTCTGGATTGCCAGGGATTGAGTCTCTACTTCCACACCGTGAAGCCACTGCCGGACGGACATGGACTTCTTGATCAAAGATACGTTACCGGTTTCGATCTTCGAGAGGTCAAGAATATCATTGATGAGGGTGAGAAGATGAAGACCATTGGCGAGTGTGCGTTCGAGGTTTGTGTGCTGCCGATCATTCACCTCGCCCGCCATTCCCGCCAGCATGATCTGGGTGAAGCCGTTGATCGCATTCAATGGTGTGCGAAGCTCATGTGACATGGTGGCGAGAAACTGACTCTTGAGGCGGTTAGCTTCGTCTGCCTTCTCGCGGGCTTCGATGAGATCGCTGTTCGTCTCGCGTAGAAGATGATTTGCCCGGCTCAATTCTTCAGTGCGCGCCGCGACTTCTTGCTCCAGGTTGCCATACATCTCTTTAAGATCACGCCGCATGCGCTCAAGCGAATTCGCCAGCACGGAGAGTTCGTCGTCGCCAGCATAAAAAGGGATCGGCTCCGATAGATCACCCTGAGCAATTCGCTCTGTCGAGGTGATCAGGCCAACAATGGGCTGGGTGAACGTGCGTGCAAGGATCAGAGCAAGGAAAACCCCTACTACCGCCGACAGGCCCCCGGCGAGCAGACCCTGATTACGCAGCGCGATCATCTTTTTCTCAGACTGAGTAGTAGAAATATCAATGCTGATAGCGCCAATGACTTCCCGGCCTGCTAGCTGAGCTTCCCCTGCAGTCAGGTAGCCATCATGCCACGCAAGGAAAGTCCCTTCTGTGTTGATCAGAGTTTCTCCCAGCGGATTTGTAGCGAGGTTGCGTTCCAACCGGGGTTGATTCGAGGTGGCCAGAATCCGGCCCTGGGGATCATAAAAACGTACAGCATTCACTTTCTCATCACGCAGTGCTCGCTCTGCGAGAAGCCCCAGCTCATGAGAATCGAGAGAATAGAGCGAATTGCCGGATGCTGCTCCCAGCGTTCCGAGCAAAGATAGCGCCTGCTGTTCCAACTCGGCCTGAAAGGTCGCGCGCTCGCGCTCCATTGAGAGCAGAGTCAGGCTAGATGCCGTCACGACGACAGCCAGCGTAACGATTAAAGTGAGGCGAGGAAATAGCGGCCATCTCCGCCAATCAAGCCGGCGAAGAAAAGGTGGGGTTGGTCGGGCCGCTCCCTTTACAGATGTTTCTTCAGCGTGCCGGGGGAGGAGCACGCGATTTGGATCTTCAGACACAGGTTTCTCCATGCTAAGGCGCGGCTGTACAGAAGGTTTTTCAGCCACGTTCGTAATCTTATCTATCCTTTACTTGAAGATAAAGTTCGCGCATTTCGTTCAGGGCGGTCTCCGGGCCATTGGGGAACTCATCAAATCTTGTTGTCCGAAGCCTTTCCAGCATTTGATCCCCCTCCGGTGTGTCGCTGAGGGCGATTAACAGAGACGTGATGATACTGGTAATTTCTGGCTCCAGCCCTGCACGGACGAGCACAACCTGGCGAGGAACGTCCTGCGTCTCAGCTAGAATGACCAGATTCTTCCTCGTCTCCTCTGGGATACTGCCTTCATATGTCTGATTATCTGTCGCACCTGCTGCGACGATCCCACTCAACACCCATCCGATAGTATTGTCATCATTCTCGCTGAAGATGTAACCGACCTGATCGGCGGCGACTGGCGTTGTAGGAGAGGTCACTTCTACCGGGTCAAGGCCCTGTTCTAACAAGTAGGTCAAAGGCAGCAGATAGCCTGACGTAGAATAGATCGTATCGAAGGCAATGATTTGACCCTTCAGATCTTCTGCCGATTCCAGGCCCTGATCGGCAATCCCAAAGAGGACGGTGTGGTAGACGGGGTCGCCGCCGCGCCAACGTCTCAGGATGGGCATCGCGCCAGAAGCATCCGCGACGATCATCGCCGGATACATACTGTCAAAGTAAAGATCGACTTCGCCATTCTTCATCCAGGCAGCCATAGTCGCCAGGTCGGGGGCGATCTTCACTTCGCCCCCCGTGATTCCATAGGCTGCCAGATTCTCTGCAAGGTAGTCGGCGAAGGGTTGGTAGACGTCCATCAATGTCACTGGATCGCGAGCATCAATGTCACCCACCACAAAGAGACGTTCAGTGAATACTCCCCCGGTAGCTTCCTGGATAGTCGGAGATGGTTCGGTTTCAGTGGGGGCCGCTGGTTGAGGCGTGCAGGCGGCTAAACTCAGGGCGAATGCGATGAGGAGAGCTATGTGACTTCGCGTGCGTGCCATTGAATCTCCAATCCAACTGCTTTTCTCTGTGCACAGTCTTATTGTACTGAATAGTCACTGAGAGGAGTATTACGGTCGTGAATCAATTTCCTCTGGGAAGAAATCAGCGATCCGGTGCATAGATGATTTTCGGAGAACCGCCGGGGAGGTTGTCCAGCGGAATTCTGATGGGAGCAACTCCTTCTGCGATCTGAGGAAGCAGATACAATATCCATGTGTCGTTCGGGTTAGTGGGGAATAGGGTATAGGTCACGCCGCCATCGAATGGACGATAGGTAAAAAGCTGCGCACGCAGTGGGTCGGGATCAGTGGTCGGCCAGGGAGGCGAACTGCTCACCTTGACTCTGGCCCATGTCTGCGTCTCAGGTGCATCGGGCATAGTTAGCAGATCGAGAAGAAGCTCATCACTGGAAGCAAACCAGGCAACACTGATCGCCTGACTGCCATCCGGCGGAGTGATCGTGGTCGCTTCCTGTGTACGAACATTGGCCACTCGTACCACATGATCCACCACGTATGCGATCTGCGTCCCATCCGGGGAAAGCGCTCCGCTGCCCATCACATGATCTTCTGGCAGGGAGATTTCCTGGAGATCACCAGAGGCACTTTCCAGCGCATATAGGCTCACCGTATGTTCGTTGCCTGTGGACTCGGCAGCCATCATCAGAGTCCCGGCACGGAGATTGATAGGCTGGGGGAGCAAAAGCTCCGGCGCGGTCGTGCGATTCGCCAGCAGTTCAGATGGCCCGCCGCTTGCGGGGGCAATCTCCAATCGCCAACCAGCATCCAGGAGAGGGCCATTCTGTACTTGCACGAAGACAACTTCGCCACTCAGTGTGAGCATCAAGGAAATGATTCGATATCCGGGAAGGGGCTGGGTGATCAGGCGAGCGTTTGGTTCGCGAAGATTCCAGCTTGCGATGCCATGTTGCACTGTGCCGTCATCATCCCATACGAGATAGGCCAGAAAGCGTCCCTCCGGGGAGGCGACGATATCCGATGCTTCCTGGCCCTCGTTGAGGGGAAGAGGTACGCGTGTCACTGAGCCAGTTATTGGTTCCACGACCAGCACAGACGTAGATGGGCTGTCGGCAGCGATCCATAGCGCGTTCTGGTCAAGCACTGGCTGCGGCTCTGGGGTCGATGACGGCACAGGGGAAGGGGCAGTTGTGGCGGTAGGCTGAG
>JAHEME010000152.1 GCA_024643825.1 Chloroflexota bacterium
GCCTGTTTGGGCCTTCGGTGGCCGGGGTGCGCGGAGTGTCCATTCTGATGGGCACGCTGGGCGTGTTGTTCACCTACCTGCTCGCACGACGAATGTTCGACTGGCCGACGGCGGCCATCGCCGCGTTTGCGCTGGCGGTATCTTTCTGGTCACTGATGTACTCACGGTCGGGTCAGCGTCACATCACCGTGACAGTAACGACGCTCCTCAGCTTCTGGTTCCTCTGGCGATCCTTGCCGCCGCAGCCGGGTGGCGAACACGCGCCGAAGCGGGGGATGTCGAATTTCGTGCTGGCGGGTATTTTTCTCGGAATCGGATTCTATACCTACTTCGCCTCGCGCGGCGTTCCCCTGATCGTCGTGGCCTTCGGACTCTATCTTCTCGTGTGGAAACGCGATCTATGGCAGGCAGCATGGCACGGGCTGGTTGTGATGATCATTCTCGCTCTCTTGCTGGCGGTTCCGCTGGTGATCACGCTGCGGCAGCAGCCACAGGCGGAGGAGCGAGTCAGCGAGTTAGCCCAGCCGATCACTGATGCCGCCAACGGGGATTTCCGTACGATGACGCAGTATGCCGTCACTACGCTTTCCATGTTCACACATGACGGCGACAGCGAGGTTCTGTATAACGTCCCGCATCGACCCGTGTTTGGTGCGCCAGGCGCTGCACTGTTTTGGGTCGGGGTAATGGTGGTGTGCGTTCGTGCGTTTGGCCGTGTGCGTGATTCCCGAATGGCATTTCTACTTGCCTGGTTGGGAGCCGGACTGATGCCCGGCTTGCTGAGTGTTCCAGCAGCCAGCCTCGGTCATACCATACTCGCACAGCCCGCAGCGATGATGTTCCCTGCTCTGGCGATTACGCGAGGAGGTCGGTGGCTTGCCGATCAGCAGGGTGGAAGACGCTACGCATCGGGAGCAGTTCTGGTAGGAGCACTGATCTTTCTAGGCTGGGAGAGCGTCAGAGGCATTGTAGATTATTGGGTCGTGTGGCCCGCTGATTCGTTCAACCGGGTACTCCATCACAGCGATCTGCACGAGGCAGCCGCATGGCTCAATGCCCACCCGGAAAATCGGGATATAGCCATCGGCAGCTATCTGGTAGAACGATGGGATCAGCAGATGCTCCATCTCGATCTTCGAGGAAGCGGCTGGCGTATTCGCGCCTATGATCCTCGTCAGGCGCAGATCAACATGGCGGGTGGGGGTGTGGTGGTTCTCCCTGCCTATTTGGATCATACATGGGGGTCAGAGTCACTTGGGCGTGTGCTGCAAAGCGGGGTTCCGTATGCGCTGCGTACTGACTCCCCACCGCCTGCGAGGGATGCCAGTTCCGTGCTGGCAGCGTTTGACAATGGAATGACACTGCTGGGCGTGGAACTCCATCAGGGGCAAGAGGCACTTGAGGTTATCACGGCGTGGCGTGCGGAAACGATCATTGATCTATCGCCCTTTCCCTTACTGAGCAAACCACCCGCCCCCGGCGAAGACGACACCCCACGCCTCGCCATCTTTGTGCAGTTGCTCGATGCTGCCGATCAGCGGGCAGCCGGGGCTGATGGATTGGGGGTTGATCCATACTCACTGCAATCCGGCGACGCATTCCGCCAGCGGATGGATATTCCGTTGGATCAGGTGAGTTCCGGTGAGTATACACTCGTGATCGGCCTCTACAATCCGGCATCCGGGGAGCGTCACATGATCCGTGGTTCAGGCGAGGATAAGCTGATCGTGATGGCAATCCGTGTCCCGTGATCCTTTACCTTTTGTGGGTTGGGTCTTACAATAGCCGGGGTTGAACTGGAACGGCAGGGAACATTCGCCATGCAACGCACACAACCGGGAGCGATTACAGCGGGGCTGGGCCTTGTCTCCATCGGAGGCTGGCTGGTGCTGCGTTCTCTGGGGATGCCCCTGGTAGGGTTTGATCGCCTGTGGCCTGCAATCCCTATCCTGATAGGGTTGGCGCTTCTTACCCAGTTTACACTGGAAGTGCATAAGCGCGGCGGGGTAGCGTTTTTTGGCACGATGGCCCTGTTAAGCGGGATATTCCTGTGCATATTCAGCTTTCAGGTTGGGCGGCTCACCTGGTCTGATATGGCTCGCTATTGGCCTGTCTTCCCGGCGATTGTGGGGTTTGCGCTGCTTGTGCTCTATATGGCGGATGGCATGGAAGACGCAGCCCTGCTGCGCCCGATCTATTTGATTGGCGGCTTTGGAATCTTTTTGCTGCCAGTCACTCTGGGTATTCTCGGTAGAGGGGGAGTCGGAGATCTGGTTCGCTATTGGCCCATCGTAGTGATCCCAGTGCTGGTTATTCTATTCTTTCGGCTACGGACGGGACGGAACCATGAGTAACAGGCTTTCAACAAGCGATGTTGATCGGGATTGATGCCAGCCGCGCCTCGGTAGATCAACGCACAGGGACGGAAGGATACAGTTATCACATTATCCGGGGCCTGATCGCAGCAGGCCGCGAACATAGATTTCGGTTATACTTTCGCGATGTGCCGCCCGTCGGGCTGATTAATCCGGCAGACAATGTGGAAGTTGAAGTCATCCGCCGATATCGTCTGTGGACTCATGCAGGGCTAGGCCCGGCCATTCGTCGGGAGAAGCCAGATGTATTATTCGTACCTTCTCATGTGGTTCCCTGGCCTAATACTGGGACTGTCCCGACCGTCGTCACAGCGCATGATCTGGGATACCTGCACTATCCCGATAAGCATCCACTGTTTGAGCGCATGTATCTGAATTGGTCTACAAGGCACAGCGCACGAGCCGCGTGGCGCATGATCGCCGTCTCTAATGCGACCAAACAAGACCTCGTGAGCTTGAATGGCGTGCCTGCCGAGAAAATCCGCGTGGTGCATTCTGGCGTGGATACCTTCTTGCAGCCTGTAGAGAACCCGGATGAAATCGCCCGGCTCAAGACGAGGCTGGGTATCTCCGGGCCATACATTTTGCATGTGGGGAGGGTTCATCTACGCAAGAACCTTCCCCGGTTGGTGGAGGCCTTTCACCACATCAAGGATGCGCTGCCTGAACTAACGCTCGTGATGGCAGGCCGTGATGCATGGGGGCAGTCACAGTTGCTGAAGCAGATTCGGAAGTTTGGTCTGGAGGATCGCGTACTACTCCCCGGCTATGTGGCGGATGCCGACCTGCCCGCGCTGTACAGTGGGGCCAGTGTCTATGCGTTTCCTTCGTTGTATGAGGGTTTTGGCTTCCCGGCGCTCGAAGCGATGGCCTGTGGGACTCCGGTGGTGTGTGCGAATACGTCATCGCTGCCAGAGATTGTTGGAGATGCGGCACTGAGCATCGCGCCAACCGATGTGATAGCCCTGAGTGAAGCGATGGCCCGCCTGATCACGGATGCTGAACTGAGTGCTACCCTGATCGAACGGGGAAAGGAGCGCGTCAAGCAGTTCACATGGGAAGCCAGCGCGCAAGCCACCCTGAACGCGCTCATAGAAGCAGCAACGGGGGATACTAGCAGCGTAGTTCACGGGACGCTCAGTTGATCAGAAAGCAATTCTGTGGTTTCTTCAGGGTAACTCATAACCAATCTTTGAAGAGGAGAGTGACACACGATGAACGGAATTCTATATATCCCATTTTGGCGTGCAGGTGGCTGGCAGGATATCACCTACCGGACGCAGTTGTACCTGTCTCCACTGAGCGATGAGCCTGTGCGCCTGGGGGTCTTCCTATTTGAGAATGGCGGCAAGCCCTGGGCTAACAAGAGCTTTGATATGGAGATTGATCAGCAATCGACGCGGCTCACGACCAACCGCGACGGCATGCTGGATGTAACCGTTGGCCCCAACCAGACCGTACGAATCGAGATCAACGTGCTGGATCATGAATATGGCAACGGCGAGGTTCATCTGCTTTCGGGTAACACAGCCGTGCCGATTCTGGCGCGCGGCGATCTAGAGTCATTCGCGACCGAAGCGACTGGCTTTGAGATGAGCACCTCTGAAATCACCATCACCGCAGGGCGTCCAGAGATTCTAGAACCTGGTCGGTAAGAGGGACCTGTGTAAGCACAGGAAGCGGGTTAGTTTCATCCCGCTTCCTGTGATCTTAAACCCGCCTTCACGAGTCCCTTCTTCCCTCTGTTTGTGCAGATGGTTTGACACCTCTCTCAGCCATTTCTATACTCCCCACACAGGGAGTACACATGGACTCAGACATACGGCAGTGGCTGGATTATCTGGCGGACGAAATCGAAGCCTTACTCACCTCGCATCGGCTGGATGTGCTGGTAACCGGCGTGCAACTTTCTCCGCGCTGGGCACGGTTCAAGCTGCAAGTTGGCCCCGGTACGCGCATCAGCAGCATTCAAAACGTCTCCGAAGAGCTGGCTCTGGTAGTTGAAGCTCCTCAGATCCGTCTGACACGCGGCAGCGGTGCGCTCGTGTTGGAAATGCCCCTCCCTGATCCCCAGCCCGTTCATTTGCTCAATCTGCTCCTGGATGTACCGCTGCTTACCCCCGTTACAGCGGTGCTCGGTCTGAGCATCGAAGGCGAGCCATACATCCTCCCCTTGATGGCCCCGGAAGTCACGCACGTCCTGATCGCGGGGTCAACGGGCTGCGGGAAAACGGAACTGCTCCGCAGCCTGATCCTCTCGCTGGCTCTGTACAATCGGCAGGCTCATTGCCAGCTTGCCCTGATCGACCCCAAGCGGCGCGGCTTCACGCCCCTCGAAGGGCTACCCCACCTCCTGGCCCCGATTGCCTCCTCCACAGAAGAGGCGCAGGCGTTATTGGAGCAGGTTGTCAAAGAGATGGAACGGCGCGATGCCGAAAACGCCCCGGCGACACCTCGCATTATCGTCGCGGTTGATGAAGTGGGCGATCTGATCACGACGGGCGGCAAGGAGATCGAGGCCCTGCTGGTGCGGCTGGCACAGCGAGGTCGTGAAGCCGGCTTTCACCTGATTTGCAGCACGCAGCGCCCTTCCGCAGATGCCGTCCCCAGCGCACTGAAGGCCAATTTACCAGCCCGGTTAATCGGACGGGTAGCCAGCGGTCAGGAAGCCCTGACCGCCGCAGGAATCCCCGGCACGAATGCGGAACTCCTGGTCGGCAGCGGTGACTTTGTAGCGGTCGTGGGCGCTCAGGTGACGCGCTTTCAGGCAGCGTATACCAGCCTGCCGGATGTCCAGGCAATCATGGCCCAGCTAACCGCCGACGCGATGCCCGATTCGGAACTGGGTATCGAGGAGCCAGTCTACGCTGCTATCGACGAGACCTATGAGTGGTGGGATCGGCAATTATGAATCGACGTATCCTGACCATCGTGGGGGTACTGGCCTTCGCCATCACTCTAGCAATTGTGATCGGAACCCGTGTTACCGGGATCGCGACTGCGATAGGGTTTGGGGTAGCGATAGGCGTGATGGTAGGCGTTCCGGTAGGGATAGGGATGGCCTACGCCATTCACCGCTGGGGGTTGTTCCGTGAGCGTTATGCCACCAGGGATGAACTGGAGCCAGGTATGCTGCTACTCACACCCGATCAGGCGGACGCGCTGCTCGGCAATCTGGATCAGGGACAGGAACGTACTTCGGCATCGCCCCGCCCGCCGCTGGATCGGTCAAGCCGCCGGGATCGAGAATTCACGGTAGTTGGAGGCGGTGGCAGCACCTCCCACGATGACTGATTCCTCTGCATGAATCGCAAACTCGTTCTTGCAATAGTCGCCCTCGCCGCCGTGATGGGCCTTGTGTGGCTTGTGATCGGCTCCCGGCCTCGCGTGGAAGATCGCGCCTGGGAGCAGATGCAGCAATCGGGCGTGCTGCGCGTGGGGATGGATGCGGCCTATCCTCCCTTTGAGGATGTGAACGCCGAGAACCAGATCGTCGGATTCGATGTGGACCTCGCTAACGAAATTGGCCGCAGGATGGGCGTGCAGATGCAGTTCATCAACATCGCCTACGATGGGTTGTACGACGCACTCCTCACCGGACAGGTGGACATCCTGATTTCGGCGCTCGTGGCAGCACCAGAATTCGCTGGTAAAGCCAACTTCAGTACGCCCTATTTCAATCTGGGAGACTATCTGGTCGTCCCCCTTGACTCGTCCCTTCACCAGATGGACGATCTGGAATCACATAGGTTGGCGGTCGAAACTGGTTCTGGCGGCGATGTCGAAGCGCGCAAGTGGGAGCGGCGGCTTGCCAGCCTCATCGTGATTCGAGTCTCTGACCCTGGGGCAGCGTTGGCGGCAGTCCTCGCGGGGGAAGCTGATGCCGCCCTGGTGGATGGCGTGACAGCCCGGCTTGGCGTAGGTCAGCACCCGGAGCTTGCGCTGGCGGCCAACGTGGATGAATCCCTGATCGCGGCTGCCGTTCACCCGGAGAGTACGATTCTGCTAGGCCGGGTCAACGAGATAATGGACGCGATGCTCGCCGATGGGACGATCAGCGCACTGATCGAGACGTGGTTTGGCCCCCAGCGAGACGCTAATTGAAGTCGAACTCCACCCAGGTAGTGCGGTTGGGGCGAATGTAAATATCTTCGCTGTACGTGCGGCTGCTAGATCGGGTTGTGACGGTGTACCAGCCTTCGGGCAGGTCTCCCAGCGTGAAGTTCTCGCCCCAGGTGGCATCCGGTTGATTGATACCTCCCGCATACGAACCCGTATAACGAACCGTGTCTGCACCTCGCACCGTAATCGAGACGTTTGGCAGGAATGCGCCACTGCCATCCACCACTTTACCTGCCAGTGTCCCATAGCCAAAATATGGCTTGATCCACAGATCCGGGTTGCGGGTGCTGAGGTTGTAATCATGCGGGTCGCCAACGCGCACCTCCAGGTGCAGATGAGCGCCTCCGTTGGCGACTCCCGTTCCACCCACTGCGCCGA
>JAHEME010000153.1 GCA_024643825.1 Chloroflexota bacterium
TTGTTGATCTCAGATATTAGCGCGAACCCTGGCGATGCCGTCCACGCGGCGCATGAGGGCGACTTTGCGTTTGCCAGCTATCTGGGTGTGCCGTTGATGGTGCGCAACCGCTTCACGGGGACATTAGAGATTTTCTCGGCACAGCGCGACCGCTTTGACCGCGAAGACCAATCCCTGCTGGAACTTCTGGGGGCGCAGGCAGCTATCGCCATTGATAACGCGCGGCAGTATCACCAGCAAGCGGAGCGCGTCACCGAGCTTTCGGGCTTGCAGAAGATCGCCCAGGCGATCAGTGTGCTGCGTGATCCGTATCAGCTTTATGAACAACTCGGTCAGCGATTGGCCGAACTGATGGAGACCGAATCAGCGGGCGTGCTGCTGTATGACCGCGATCAGGAGAAGCTGGTAGCTCAGAAGCCAATCTACGGGGTCGGCGATGGGCTGACCTCCGATTACCAGATTCCACTGGAAAAGGGAACCCCGGCCCGCACGTTATGGGAAGACGTGAACTTTTGGTACACCAACAACGTGCAGGAAGATCGACTGGTGGGCGAGCTGGGCATGAACATGCTGGCGGAACTGGCTGGCGTGACCTCGACCGCGATGGCCGTCATGATCCTCGGTGAAGAACGGATCGGCGTGCTGCAAGTCTCCGATAAGGTTGACGACAGCCCGTTCACGATGGAGGACGTCCGACTGCTCCAGATCTATGCGAGCCAGGCGGCGATTGTGGTGGAGAGCGCCCGGCTGTACGCCGAAGAACAGAACCGTGTCGCCGAACTTCAGGGCCTTCAGCAGATCACGCAGGCGTTGAGTTCCTTCACCAATCCTGAAGAACTCTACGGGCAGCTTACAGAACGCATCGCCGGATTGATGGGCGTGGATGTATGCGGGGTGCTGCTCTTTGACCCGGAGCAGGAGACTCTCGCTGCGCGCAAGCCCTTCTATGGGATGGATGATGAGATCGCCGAAGATTACACAATTTCTCTGCGGCGCGGCCTTGCCCGTGAGATGTGGCGCGATAGTGATCTGTTCGAGTCGAACCACGTCCTGACCGATGATCGGCTGGATACGATGGGCATGCGCGACGTGGCCCGCAATGGCAAGCTGCGCACCCTGTTATTCGCGCCTCTCAGTGCAGGCGGTCGGCGTTTTGGGATGCTGCAAGTTTCTAACCGAACGGATGCGGCGGAATTCAACGATGGGGATCGGCGGTTGGCTGCGATTTTCGCGGGGCAGGCTGCCGCCCTGATCGACAATGCCCGCCTGTATCAGGATACTGACGCTACGCTGCGCAAGCGCGCCTCCGAGCTTCGTTCGGTATCGCGCATCAGCCGCGAATTGAACGCTACGCTGGAACTGGAACGCATCCTCGAAGTGATTTCGGTGGAAGCCCTGCGCGCGGAAGGCGCGGTGTGGGGCAACCTGGTCATGTTTGACTGGGATGAGACCGGAACTGAAACCACCGAGTTGATGCGCTTCGGCACTGAGGTCGGGGAAGACGCCGTGATTCTGGAACGCGCGGCGGCCCGCAGCGGCGAAACGCTGATGGTAGACGACTTCAAGAAAGTACCCCACTACCCCAGCCCGCTACCCGATGCCCGGTCAGCACTGGTGGTGCCAATCCAGTTTGAGGGCAAATCGGTTGGCGCGATCAGCCTGTACTCGAACAAACCCAGCGGGTTAGGCACGAACGCCGCCGAATACGTACAGGCGCTTTCGTCGCAGGCCACGATTGCCGTGACTAACTCGACGCGTAACGCCGAGCAGGTAGAGCGCAGCGATCTGCTGCGCCGTCGTGCGGAGCAGATGACCCAGATTTTTGAACTGGGCCGCGCCTTCCGCAGCGACCAATCGGTGGAAAACACGCTCGAAAGCGTCTCCCGCGCGATCCGCGAGTCAGTCGGGTTTGAGATCGTTCTGGTGAGCGCAATGGATGCGGCGGGGCAATCGCTGCGCCACATCGCGCAGGCTGGGCTGCCGGGCAATGCCGCCCACAAGCTGATCGATAAGGTCGTTCCCTGGGATCAGATTCAACGCTACCTCAGCGACGAATACCGCATCAGCGGCTCTTATCTCATCCCTGAATCGGATAGCAAGAAGCTCGTACTGGCGCTGGGCCTCACCAGCACGACCGAACGTCTGGGCAAAGGTGAAGTGAAAGGCCGTTGGCAGCCGGGTGATGTTCTGCTTGTCCCTCTGCGTTCGTCCAGTGATGAATTGATCGGTCTGCTCACCGTTGACCAGCCACGTGATGGTGCGCTGCCCAGCCGCAGTGTTGTCGAGCTGTTAGAGATTTTTGGCAACCAGGCGGCGATCTCTCTCGAAAACACCCGGTTGTACCGGTCGGTAGAAGAGCGCGCGGAGGAACTGACTCGCAGCCTCGCAGATCTGGAACAGTCGTACAAAGACCTCGACAAGCTCTCGCAGGAGATGATCCGTAAGGACGCGGAGCTTTCTCAGGCCAACGATCTGCTTGGTCTGCGTGCCCAGCGTCTGCTCGCGATGCACCGCGTGATGGAGAGCGTCGATAGCTCGCGCGGGCCGGAGCAGGTGCTCAAAGCCATCGCCGCATCGGTGACGAGCGAGATGGACATCGACCAATGTATCATCGCGCTGGGGCCAACCACGCCAGACGTGCGTCCCGGAACAGCGCCGCTGGTCATGCCCTCGGAAGCGGCCCGGAGCGATGCCTTCGTTCTGAGCATCGTGGCCGCCGAAGGCCGCCTGCCCCGCGCACTGAAACCCGCTTCCCTGATCACGGGCACAGACCCGCTTTCCACCGCAGTGCGCTCGAACGTAGCCGTTATCTTTGGCCCCGGCGCGGGCAAAACCGCACAGCCTGCGGCTGCCACCGCCAAAGAGATCGGTGCAGAGACGCTTGTTGCTCTACCCTTGAGCCTTGATAACACGATGGGCGTGCTGATGATCGGCAGCACCCGTCCCGGCGCGTCGTTTGATGACGATGACCGCGACCTGTTCACGCTGCTCGCCAGCCAGATTGTAGTGGAATACGAAAATGCCCGGCTGTATCAGGCCGTGGAAGCGGAAGCCGCTACAGCCGCTGGTGAACGCGACCGCCTGCAACAGCTTCATGTGATCACCACCGCGCTTCAGCAAACGCGCGAGATGGAAGATCGCCTCGCGGTGATTGCGCGCGGAATTCGCTCGGTGGGCTGGGGCAAGGTGCTGGTGGCGCTGTTTGACCCTGCCACGCTGAACCCGTCTGATGTGGTTTCGGCGGGCTACACCCCCACGGAAGAAGAAGAATTCACGAAAACGCATTTGGCGGGAGGGGCATGGAAGGGGCGTTTTGATGATTCGGAATTCATCTCGATGCGCCTGGGTTCGTCCTACTTCCTGCCTGTAGAGCATCCCTGGGTGCAAGCGAATGTACCCGGTGTCGGTAAAGTAAAATCGGTAGACAACCCCGATGCATGGCAGATGCAGGATCAGATTTACGTGCCGATGTATGCAGGGTCTGAGATCATTGGATTGATCAACCTGCGGGAACCAACCAACGATCTGCGGCCCTCCGGGGGCAGCCTGCGACCGCTGGAGCTTTTTGTCCAGCAGGCCTCGTCCGCGCTGGAAAATGCGCGTCTGTACCAGAGCACGCTGGCCCTCCAAAGCTACAACGAGGCCATCGTCGAATCGATCCAGCAGGGCATTATCGTGACCAATCGGGATGGTCGAGTGGAATCGATCAATGCGTATCTGCGTGATCATTATGGTTGGAGTGATGACATCATCGGGCAGGATTTGTTCGATGCCAGCGGTACACTGCATGATCTTGGGTTCATCAAGGACTTTGTGGAGGTCGTCGAGACAGCCCAACCTGCCCGTCGCAGCAATGTGCAATACCCGGTGCGGGGTGAAGTCCTCGCAGTCAATATTTATCTGTATGCGCGTATGGATGAAAGCTCGGAGATCACCGGGGTCGTGATCCTGATGGAGGACGTGACCCAGCGTGCACGGTTGGAAGCCGACATTGCGCTGCGCGGTCAGCAGCTTGCCGCCCTGAGCGAAGTCTCCCGCGAGATCACCGCCACCCTCAGCGTTGGCGATGTGGTGAAATCGGCGCTGGCGCAAGCGCAGTCGGTCATCGCCTACGATCAGGTTGCGCTGTGGCTGCCCGGCGAGGAGCCGGGGACGTTGAAGGTCGCTGGAGCGCTGGGCTTTGCCGATGACGAAGGGACGGTCGGGTTGAGCGTCCCAATTGAGGATGCGCCCCTGTTTGCTCAAATCATGGCGAGCCAGGAAGTCGCCCTGCGGGACGACCAGCCTGCCTCTGATGACCCCGGCGTGGCTTCTCTTCGAAGCTGGCTGGGTGCGCCAATGGTGAGCGCGGATGCGGTCACTGGAATCCTGGTCTTTGAGAAGGTGGAGGCCCATGCCTACGCCCCTGCCGACGGCCAGGTCGCCGCCGCATTTGCCAGCCAGGTTGCCATTGCGCTGGAAAACGCGCGCCTGTTTGAGCAAGCCGCTGATCGCGCGGACGAGCTCTCGGACCGCACGCAGCGTTTGACCGCGCTGAACCGCATCTCGCAGACGTTGGGCGGCTCGCTTGACCGGAGCAGCATTCTGCAAACCGTGGTCAACGAAGTAGCCCAGATGCTCGAAGCCGAGCAGGGCAGTGTGATTCTGCTCGACCCGGATGGCATGACTGGAAGACTCGCGATCCAATACCCATCGAACCCGGATGGATCAGTAGACGAACTGACCCTTGAATTGAAGGATGATCCGATGCTGGCGGTGCTGAAGAAATCCAACGCGCCGATTGCGGTTGAAGAAGTTACCAGTGACAAACGCACCGCTGGAATGCGCGATGCGCTGGGCGCTCGCGGGGTGAAGTCGGCGCTGTTCATGCCTCTGAATGTGGCAAACACGTTAAGCGGTTTCATCATGATCGAGTCACGCAAAGGCACACGTCAGTTTAATCCGGAGCAGATCGAACTGGCGCAGACGATCCTGAACCAGACCGCTGTCGCGGTGCAGAACGCGCAGTTGTTCCAGGAGACGGTCTCCCGCCGATCCGAGCTTGGTATTCTGCTGGAAGCCGGACGCATCGCTTCCTCGTCGCTTGACCTCGATACGGTAGTGAGCAGCGCCGCGCGCTACTTCCTGCAATCACTGAACGCCGATGTCTGCACGATCTCCCTGCTGGATCGCACCCGCAACGCGCTGATCACCCTGACCGATACGAGCACCGCCGGGCCGCGCTCGATCACCGATGCCGACCATCGCTACGATTTATCCCAGTACCCGGTCACCGCGAAGGCGATTCAAGAACGCGGGATGCTGGTCATTGACGGAACTAACCCCGGCCTGACCGTCGCTGAAGCGACACGGGTGGGAGAGCACAAAGCATCTGCGGCACTGATCCTGCCGCTGCTGGCCCGTGATGAGACGATCGGACTGGTGGAAGTGTGGAGCAGCGAGCCGCGTGAGTTCACCCCGCGCGAGATGGAACTCGCCGGGGCGCTGGCGACCAGCGTGGCCTCCGCGATGGAGAACGCCCGCCTACACGACGAGACGCAG
The DNA here is from genome assembly GCA_024643825.1 of Chloroflexota bacterium. Classification (GTDB taxonomy): domain Bacteria; phylum Chloroflexota; class Anaerolineae; order Aggregatilineales; family UBA3940; genus JAHEME01. The sequence continues at coordinate 5,542 of JAHEME010000153.1, forward strand.
CGCCGCCTGAGCGAACTGGCGACCATCAACGAGCTTTCCCACGCTCTCACCCAGACGATCTCATCCGAAGACCTGTACCAGATTCTACAGCTTCAGGTGGGCCAGCTTCTGAATGCGCGCTCCATGACGGTCGCACAGCGCGACCCGCTTACCGGGCAGTTGATCTTCCCGATGGTAGTGCGTGATGGTCTGCGCATTCATGTAGACCCCATCGGCTACGGAGCCGACCTCTACAGCTATGTGATCGACTCACAGACGGTGATGTCGATCCCCGCGAATGTATCCGAACGGCTGGAAGAACTGGGCGTGAGTCACATCGAACCTGGGTTGCAGTCTTTCATGGCTGTCCCGCTAATCGCCGGGGAGAGCGTGGTCGGGGTGCTGGCGGTGGAGAATTATGAGCGCGCCCACGCCTTCGCGGATACCACGCTGCGTGTGCTTGGGCCTATCGCGGCACAGGTAGCCGTATCGATTGAGAATACGCGCCTGTACAACGCACTGGAACAGCGTCTCTCGGAGACCACCACGCTTCAGGAAGTATCCCGCGTGGTGAACTCCGCGCTCGATCTTCAGGAAATCTTTGACCGCGTGGTTGTCGAACTCGCCAACGCCTTCCACTATCCGCTGATCGGGCTGTTCACACTCGAAGGAACCGAGCTTGTCATGCAGGCGCATCACGGCTTTGATGCCGACGAGATCAAACGCTTCGCGCGGATGCCCGCTGAAGCAGGCATCGTGGGCCGGGCGGCGCTGGGCGGCAAGCCGCAGTTTGTACAGGATGTGAACCGGGATGCCGACTATCTGCCCGTCAAAGGGTGGGTGCGCAGTGAGATCGCCGTCCCGATTATCTCTGATGCCGAGGTGCTCGGTGTGCTGAACGTGCAGGCCGGGCTGGAGAACCCGCTGGATGAGAACGACCTGAACTTGATGCGGACGTTCGCCTCGCAGGTAGCCACCGCGATGACCAACGCCCGCCTGTTCTCGCAGATGGTCGATCTCTCGGAAGAACTAGAACGGCGCGTAGATGAACGCACGCGCGAGTTAACGGAAGAACGCGACCGCATCGATACGCTGTACCGCATCGCCGTTGAGCTAACCGCCAGCCTTGACCTGGACCGCGTGCTGAACCGTGCGCTGGAACTGGTCGGCGAGGCTGTCGGCGCGGAGCACGGATCGTTATTCCTGATCGACCCATTATCCGACCGCCTGATCTGGCGAGCCGTGATGCGCGGTAACGAAATCCTCCCACCCGGTGGTCGCCAGGTGGAAATGACGCGCCACGAAGGAATCGCGGGCTGG
>JAHEME010000154.1 GCA_024643825.1 Chloroflexota bacterium
TTGTGCAAGAAATCCTGCGTGAAGATGCAAGCGCACGCACAGCAGCGGTTGAAGAAGTTGCGTCTGTTCCCGAAATCATGCCAGTAGCAGAAGAGGCAGCGGAGATGGACGAAGCGGAATTCGAAGGGGAAACCGAGGACGCATAGTCCACCGGTGGCGAGGATACGACAATGATTCAGCAAGAGAGCAGGCTCAGGGTAGCTGATAACAGCGGAGCAAAAGAGATCCTGACCATTCGGGTTCTGGGTGGCTCCAAGCGATACTATGGCGGTGTTGGTGATGTTATCGTTGCGACAGTCAAGAGCGCGCAGCCCAACACCGGGGTTAAGAAGGGCGAAGTTGTTCACGCCGTAGTCGTGCGGACGACGAAAGAATACCGCCGTGAAGATGGTTCCTATATTCGATTTGATGATAATGCTGCCGTCCTATTATCAGAAGCTGGGGCGAAGAGTCCCAGGGGGACAAGAATCTTTGGCCCGGTAGCACGTGAGCTGCGTGAAGCGGGGTTTATGAAGATTATCTCGCTTGCACCGGAAGTTCTATAGGGTAGGGTAATCATGAGCCGGAACAAACCAAACATCAAGCGCGAAGACACGGTTGCCGTCATCGCGGGGAACGATAAAGGCACGCGTGGCCGGGTGCTTCGGGTGCTGCCGAAAACGAACTCTGTGGTAATCGAGTCGGTCAATATTCGGAAGAAGCATCAGCGACCTATGCAGGCGGGCAGCGGCGGCCAGGTTCAGGCTGGGATCATTCAGTTTGAGGCTCCGATTAACCTGTCGAACGTGATGCTGGTGTGCCCTCAGTGCGATGAAGCCGTACGCGTCGGCCACCGTCGTGAGAACGGCCAGGTGGTGCGAGTCTGCAAGACCTGCGGGAAGGATATCGACTGATGCACAAGCTTAAGCAATACTATCAGGAATCAGCACTCCCGACTCTCATGAAGATCTTTGGGTACGAAAATGTGATGCAGGTTCCGAGAGTATCAAAGGTTGTAGTCAACATCGGTGTTGGCGAAGCTCTTGATAACGCCAAGGCTCTTGATGCCGCCGTGGAAGACATGACCAAGATCACGGGACAAAAACCGATTATCACTCGTGCTCGCAAAAGTATCGCGGCTTTCAAGCTGCGCGAAGGCCGGGCCATCGGCGTCAAAGTCACGCTGCGCGGTGAGTATATGTGGGCATTTCTGGATCGGTTGATGAACGTTGCTCTGCCACGAACGCGTGACTTTCGTGGCATCCCAGTCACGGCATTTGATGGACGTGGCAATTATACGCTTGGTCTGCGTGAACAACTGCTATTTCCAGAAATCGAGTATGACAAGATTGACAAGATACGCGGGATGGAAGTCAGCATCGTGACCACTGCACAGACCGATGAAGAAGGGCGTGAACTGCTGCGCCTGCTAGGGATGCCGTTTCGTGATGTGGAAATCTCTGTCCCGGTGTATGTCCGCTAATCTCAGGAAGATAGGGAGCTGGTGAATGTCGAAGAAGTGTATGCCCTACCGAGAACAACGTCGTAAATATGCTGTGCGTGTGCACAATCGCTGTCGCCGGTGCGGTCGCCCACGTGGTTTTATCCGGAAGTTTCAGCTTTGCCGGATATGCTTCCGTGAACTGGCACTCAAAGGTGATATCCCTGGCGTTGCGAAAGCAAGCTGGTAGACGACGTAGGAGAGACTCGAATGTATGTCAATGATCCCATTGGAGATATGCTGACGCGGATTCGGAATGCGCTGATGGCGAAACATCTTGAGGTAGCGATTCCTTATTCCCGCATGAAGGGCGAGATAGCCAGGATTCTGAAAGAAGAAGGTTACATTGAAGACTTTGCAGTCGGAAATGAAACCCCCTTCAAGTGGATCACTATCAAGCTGAAGTACACGGGTATTCGGCGAGATCGGCGTCCGCTAATCACGGATCTGAAGCGAATCAGCAAGCCAGGTCGCCGTATCTATACCAACTATAAAGAGGTTCCATGGGTGTTAAGCGGGATGGGAATTGCCATTCTGACGACACCCAAGGGTGTGATGACCGGGCAGCAGGCGCGTCGCCAGCGGGTTGGTGGCGAAGTGCTCTGCTACGTCTGGTAGTGTGTGGAGTTAGAAATGTCCCGAATCGGCAAGAAGCCAATTGAAATTCCCGCTGGTGTGGAATTCAAAATTGAATCCAACAGGCTGACTGTAAAAGGCCCCAAGGGCGAGCTTTCTCGCGAGATCGATCCTGATCTCACGATCAAGCAAGATGATGGAACCCTGGTCGTGGAGCGTCCAACCGATCAGCGTCGCCATCGTGCTCTGCATGGCCTGACCCGTGCGCTCGTCAGCAACATGGTGACGGGTGTCAGCGAAGGGTATGAGATCAAGCTCGTGATCACGGGTACTGGCTATCGCGCAGAGATGGAAGGCGAAAATCTGCGGATGGCGCTTGGATACTCCCACGATATCTTGATCACCCCGCCTCCGGGGATCAAGTTTGCGGTAGATAATCGTGGCGCGCTGGTGATTATCACATCGCACGACAAAGAACTCATTGGGCAGATCGCGTCTGATATTCGACGCCTGCGTCCGCCGGAGCCGTATAAGGGCAAAGGCATTCGCTATGAAGATGAGGTAATTCGACGGAAGGCGGGGAAGTCGAAGATCGGCAGCTAGGCCGTTTCGACTTGCAAGTGACACTGTCGAGTGAACCTCTGATCAGGCTGGGTTTCGCTCATCAATCAGGCAATTACGGAGAGTTGTGGTTATGTCTGAAAAGAGACAACACCAAGCGCGAGAGCGTCGTCATCTGCGCGTAAGAAAGCATGTTAATGGCACGCCGGAACGCCCTCGTTTGAATGTGTTTCGGAGTGACAAGCATATTTACGCACAGGTGATTGATGACCTGGCGGGGCACACGCTGGCAGCGGCATCGACCATCGATGTGGAACTTAGAGGTAAGACGGGTAAGAAAACTAAGTCCGAATCGGCGATTCTGGTTGGAAAGCTCGTCGCAGAGCGTGCTCTTGATGCAGGTGTCAAGAAAGTTGTGTTTGATCGAGGCGGGTATCAGTACCACGGCAGAGTCAAAGCCTTAGCCGAAGCCGCCCGCGAGGCAGGACTAGACTTCTAGCGGCACGTTGATGCCACGAGTTGGAGAGAATTATGGGAAAACGACGTGAACCACGAAATAACGAGCCGCGCGACGAGTTCGATGAGCGCGTGCTCGACATTAAGCGTGTCGCCAAAGTAATCAAGGGTGGACGTCGCTTTGCGTTTCGCACGGTTGTGATCGTGGGCGACAATCGCGGCACGGTCGGGATAGGTACCGGTAAGGCGCGTGGCGTCCCGGATGCAATCCGCAAGGGTAGCGAGCGTGCCCGCCGTGATATGGCGCATGTATCGCTAGTAGGGACAACGATCCCTCATCCAGTGACTTCACGCTTTGGTGGAGCCGAGGTCATGCTTCGTCCAGCTTCACCGGGTACGGGCGTTATCGCAGGTGGCGCAGTCCGTGCCGTAGTTGAGGCCGCAGGGATTCGCGATATCCTAACGAAGTCGAAGGGTAGCTCGAACATGCTCAACGTTGCACGAGCTACGCTTTTAGGACTCCAGCAATTGCAGGATATGCATGATGTTGCGAAAGCACGCGGAAAAGACCCGGTCACCGTGGCTCCATTCTGGATGCGACGAGGCGAGGGGGGTAGCTAAGCATGGCAAAGAAAAAGGCACAACCGAAAATGCTGCGGATTAAGCTGGTACGCAGCCTGATTGGAAACACCCAGAGTCAGCGCGCTACCGTTTGGTCGCTGGGACTCAAACGAATTAACAATGAAGTGGAACAGCCCGACACACCTGTTGTGCGTGGGATGCTGGCAAAAGTTGACCATCTGGTCACTGTTACGGAAGTGGAGTAGCGAATCATGAAACTGAACGACCTGCGTCCCAATGCGGGTGCAACGAAAAAGCGAAAGCGAGTAGGTCGCGGTATCGCAGCCGGGCAGGGCAAGACCGCCGGACGCGGTACGAAGGGTCAGGGCGCGCGTAAGGGTGGGAAGAAAGGCCCGTATTTTGAGGGAGGCCAGCTTCCCCTTGTGCGCCGATTGCCCTTCAAGCGTGGATTTACGAACATCTTTCGGATTGAGTATCAGGAAGTCAACGTAGATCAACTGGAGGATCGCTTCAAGAAGAAGGATGAAGTGACCCCTGAAACGCTGGCTGCGGCTGGTCTGATCCGTGATGCAGAGAAGCCGGTGAAGATCCTGGGACGAGGCGAGCTAAAGAAGGCGCTGACAGTCCAAGCCCACGGGTTTACTGGAAGCGCGCGAGAGAAGATTGAAGGTGCTGGGGGTTCTCTTCAAACCCTGGCACTGGAAGTAACTGGCGCGCGGGCAACTGTCAAGAAACTTCGTAAAGAACAGCTAGTCGCGCTGCGCGCGGCCCGTGCGAACGCTGATAGCAAGTAGACGGGGAGAGAGAACGCGATGTCTATCATTGAGGGCCTTCGTGAATCTTTCCGGCTGCCAGACCTTCGCCGCCGGATTCTGATCACGATTCTGATTCTTGTCGTATATCGGCTGGCAGCGAATGTTCCTGTGCCAGGCGTTGATCATGAGGTGCTCCGCCAGGTGCTGAGTCCTGATAGCGCCGTAGGCACTTTTGCCCAGGTGCTTGACTTACTATCCGGGGGCGCGGTCTCGAACTTCTCTGTGCTGGCGATGGGCGTGTATCCGTATATCACCGCTAGCATTATCATTCAGATATTGACGCCGATCATCCCAGCTCTGGAAGAAATCACCAAAGAGGGTCAGGCTGGTCGTGACAAGATCAATCGTTGGACGTACTACCTCGCGATCCCTGTCGCGTTGCTACAGGCCATCGGCCAGATCAACATCTTTCGTGATCAGGCGACGGGGGGAACCATCATCCCAGGTTTTGGGATCGGCGTTGGCAATGACCTGCTGCTAACTGGTACCGTTCTGGCGGTCATGACTGCGGGAACCATGTTCGCCATCTGGTTGGGCGAGCTGATCACAGAAGACGGGATCGGTAACGGTCTCTCTCTGGTGATTTTTGCGGGTATCGTAGCCCGAATCCCAACAAACATCACGCGCCTCTACAGTGCTGATACCGGGTCTACTATTCGTAATGCGATCATCTTTCTCTTGCTGACTGTGCTCACTGTCGTTGTCATCGTCATCGTGCAGGAAGGTATGCGCCGCATTCCTGTGAAGTATGGGAAGCGCGTGCGTGGCACAAAGATGTATGGTGGTGGCAGCACCTATCTGCCGCTGCGCGTGAATACGGCTGGCATGATCCCGCTAATCTTCGCGCAGGCTTTTCTGAGTTTCCCGGCAATTCTGGCGAGCTTCTTCACAAACAGTTCGGCGCTGTTCATCGCGAATTCAGCGGCGACGATCCAGAATATTTTTGGAGGGCAGGGAGGTCAGAGGACCAGTGGTCAGATCATCTACTGGCTGATCTACTTCCTCATGGTGGTAGGGTTTACCTACCTGTACACGGACATCATGATCCGTAACCAGAATCTTGCTGACAATCTTCAGCGTAATGGTGGGTTTATCCCCGGCATTCGACCTGGGAAACGCACCGAGGAGTTCATCACACGGGTTGTACAGCGAATCACCCTGGTAGGCGCACTCTTCCTCGGAATTGTCGCTGTCCTCCCAGGAATTATCCAGATTGTGATGAATTTGATTCAGCCGGGGGCGGGGACTGAGCTTCGGAGTGCCCTGTACATCGTGAGTGGTGGTGGTTTGATCATCATCGTTGGGGTAGTTGTCGATACGTTGCGGCAGCTCGAAGCACAACTTGTGATGCGTCATCGTGATAGTTTCATTCGGTAGGATCATCTGAGGCTATCGAGGTGAGCATCCTGGAAACTCTAGTACTACAAAAGGCCGAGTGATGCGAAAGTTCATCGTGATGTTGGGGCCACCCGGCGCGGGCAAGGGAACACAGGCGAAACGTCTCTCCGAGACACTCGGCATTCCGCACATCTCAACCGGGGATCTGCTCCGTGCCATGAAGACCCTGGATACGCCTCTGGCGCAAAAGGTGCAGGTCATCATGGCGAGGGGCGATCTGGTGGATGATGAGACGACTGTGGAGATCGCTCAGGATCGCCTCTTGGAGAAGGACTGTCAGGAGGCTGGGGCCATTCTAGACGGGTTTCCTCGGAATCTTGTGCAAGCTGAGTCTCTGAAGCAGTGGTTGGGTGAGCAAAAAGCTAAGATTGACATCGCATTGCTGGTGGATTTGCCCAGAGACGTAGCTGTGCAAAGAATCGTCGGGCGTGCGAAGCAGGAAGGGCGTGCTGATGATTCTCAGGAAGTTGCCGCAAAACGGTACGAAGTCTATATGGCTGAGACTGCGCCGCTGATTCCATACTATGAGGCGGCTGATCTGCTGAAAACTGTGGATGGCAATCGCAGCATGGATGCGGTCACGAGCGATCTTTTAACTGCTATACAGGGTCTGTAGGGATGACTCCTGCATGCTGGCGAAGTGGCCGTTGGCAGGAAAGCGTATGCTTATGATGACCTTTCCGCCTGTCACAATATTGTGGCCTCAGAAATACTGACAAAGATCGAAAAATCTGCTATAATAAACGGTCGGTTTGTCACCGGGTAGAACATCTCGGTCCGGTGGCATGGCAAGTGGAAGAGGGGAAGTTCATGAGAGTATCAGCATCTGTGAAACGCCGCTGCCCAAAGTGCAAAGTCATCAAGCGCAAGGGCGTGGTACATATCATCTGCACGAATCCTAAGCACAAGCAGCGCCAGGGCTAAGACTCTGGATCAACTCTGTGGAGACCACTTATGGCACGTA
>JAHEME010000155.1 GCA_024643825.1 Chloroflexota bacterium
ATCGCCGGGTGTATTGGGGAAGACGTGGGTGACGATCACGCTGCCATCGGATAGTTCCTTCAGAATCAGGCCAAAGCTGCCCACCCCTTCAGCGCGAAACACATCAGCATTGAACAATCCCCCGACATGACCATCCGGGATGGAGAATGCAAAGTCACGCATGGCGCGGTAGAAATCGGCGTCGTTGCGAGCACTGGCAACTTCGGGGGCTACTCGCGCGTGGATGGCTTCCCAATCGATGTTCTTTTGCTCAGTGAAGGGATACTCGACCGACACTTTGGCGAACAACTGCTCAAAGGCATCGGTGTAGCTCATGGCGGAGTAATCGTTGGTGGCAACTTCGCCTTCCAGAAGCTGCAATTCCGGGCGGGCTTCTTTGTAGACGCGGAAGGGGATCTGATCCAGATCGACAAGGCTGTAGCCGGGAGGCACAGGCGCGACGGGATCGTCTTCGGTGAACAAGAGACCATCGTCTCCAAACCCGGTAGGGAACTGCTGCTGATCATCGGGCGACCAGATCACGAGTGTGCCGCCAACGATCTCATAGTCATTCTCCGCATCCGTGACCGTCGAAGCATACGCACTCGACCAACCACGCCCGTCACGCGCTTCGAGGAACGGGCCGCCCCATGTGTTTGACCAATAGGCTACAGCAAATATCTGGATGCCCGGATTCGCCTGCCCGTTGTTATCGACATCGACAGACGTGCCCTGTGGCACGGCGGGCAGCGCAAGATCGAATTTGAGCGTGTTATCGTCGATCTGCTCGACCGGGCCGATCTGCTGTCCGGCGAGGGGGAAGGCGAATTCCTTATCCCGATTCACGAACCCGGCCTCATCTTCCAGGAGCACAAACGGCTCGGCGAGGGAGGCGGCGAAGAATCGCGATGTAAACGGGATCGTCCCGGTGATCAGCACAGGCTCATTCGGGTTGGCGGATCCGGGCTGTACAGGAGCAACTGGCAGCGGGGTCAAGGTTGGCTGGTCGGCGGGGATGGGGCTTCCGCCTCCAACCTGGGGGAAGGTTCCGCAAGCGACGGCGACCAGAGCCAAAGCCAATGCTGCGATTAGATACCTACGATTACGCATGAACTAACTCCTCTGAAAAAATCGTGTGGATGAGTATAGCATCACACAATGCCAATGATGATGCGTGCCAGTGTGAAGTAAATGAACAACCCGGTCGCATCCACCAGCGTGCTCATGACGGGGCCGGAGATCACGGCGGGATCAATGCGGAGCTTCGTCGCCAGCGGGGGAAGGAGCGCCCCCATGCTGTTGGCCCAAACGACCAGCGTAAACAGGGAAGCAGCAACCGTCGCGGCAAGTGGAATCCCGCTGTTCCAGGTAAGAGCGCGAACAAAACCCATCGTGCCCATCACGAGGCCGAGGACGACCCCGGTTCGCAGTTCGTGCCAGAAGAGACGCCAGGTGTCTTCAAAACGCACCTCTCCTACGGCAATCGCACGGATGATCGTGCTGGTGGTCTGAGAGCCAGAGTTCCCGCCGGTGCCAATCATCAGGGGGATGAAGAACGACAGGGCGACGAGCGCCTGAAGCTCGGATTCAAAATGGCGCATCACTGTACCGGTAAGCATCTCGGTGAGAAACAAGATCAGCAGCCAACCTACGCGCTTACGGATTACCGTAAAGACAGGGGTGCTCAAATAAGGTTGTTCCAGCGGCTCAGAACCGCCCAGCCGCTGCACGTCCTCGGTAAATTCTTCTTCCAGAATATCGACTACATCGTCATGGGTGATGACTCCCAGCAGATGATCCATCTCATCCACTACGGGGACGGCAACGAAGTCGTACTGGGAGACGAGCCGGGCGACCTCCTCCTGATCGGTATCAACGCGGACACTGATCACAGAGGGATTCATGATCTCTGCGAGGCTCTTCGCTGCCTGGGCTGTGATCAGATTCCGCAGCGGTACAACACCGACCAGTCGATCCATCGTATCGACGGCGTAAAGATAAGTCAGTGTTTCGGTTTGAGGGTCGATGCTTCGGAGCACTTCAAGGGTATGTTCGACAGTCCAGGAGGAATTCAGGCGGACGACCTTGGTGGTCATCAAACGCCCGGCGGTCTCCTCCGGGTAGGCAAGGAGAGTTTCTACCTCGGCAGCTTCCGCTGGTTCCATGAGCGCGATGATGTCTTCTGCGCGAGCATCGGAAAGCTCGGAGAGCACCTCCGCCGCATCGTCCATCGGCATGGCTTCCAGCAGGTCAGCGATGGTTTCATCTGGTACGCCTTCCACCAAATCGCGCATGACCTCAGTGGTCGTCTCATCCAGCACTTCTGCTGCGATGTCGGGATGTAAGAGGTTGAAGATCAGCAGACGCTCATCTTCATCCAGCATCTCCAGCAAATCGGCGATGTCGGCTGGGTGCTCTGCTGCGAGGATAGTTCGCAGCGAAGCGAGATCGTTGGCCTGAAGGAGATCTTCTATACGCTGGTGGACTGCCTGAAGAACAGGATTGACATGCGGTGCCATTGTGACGCTCCTTTCGTATGTGGCATGGGCTGCCACAGCAGGAGCGTCATCAGAGGATTTTTACTGAGAGATGTACCCCGATGGTGCGCCTGCTACTCTATGAGATTGGCTGTTGCACTTACCGGGTAACTCGTCCATTTTTCCTACTACTGAGGCGAATAAATTTGACACGCGAATTATACCAGTCGCGCGGCTGGATGGGGTAAGATTGCTTGCGCTTTCAAGAGATCGATGCAGGCTGCGCTCGATTACGCTAAAGTCACGAGAGAGTGTTTTCCATTTCAGAGGCAAGTTATGACAAAGGACGAGATCGTCCGCCTGACGGCGCTTTCTACCTGCGCTGGTTGAGCTGCTAAACTGGACCCTACGGTCCTGGCGCAGGTTCTGCGCCCTTTACAAAACATCTTTGATTCAGCAGACTACCCTGATCTGCTGGTTGGCCTCGGCATGCCGGATGATGCCGCCGTGTATCGGCTGGACGATGAGCGTGCGCTGATTTTCACGACCGATTTTTTCACCCCTATCGTAGATGACCCATATCTCTTTGGAGCCATCGCAGCCGCCAATGCTCTGAGCGATGTCTATGCAATGGGTGGAGAGCCTCTGCTGGCCTTGAACCTCGTAGCCTTCCCCTCCGATCTGCCCCCGCACATTCTCGGTGAAGTGCTGCGGGGCGGGGCGGAAAAAGTACGTGAGGCGAAAGCCGTGATCGCTGGAGGGCACACGATTCAGGATAAGGAACCCAAGTATGGGTTAGCGGTGATCGGGCTGGCTCACCCGGATCGTTTGACCACCAAGGCAGGCGCACAGCCTGGCGATGTGCTGATCCTCACAAAGCCGCTTGGCACAGGAACCATTACCACAGCGGCAAAACGCGATCAAGCCGAGATCGGCGATATCGAAGAAGCCTCCCGTTGGATGGCAACCCTCAACCGCGAGGCGGCCTCCGCAGGGATTGCGGCGGGCGCTCGTGCGATCACCGATATCACCGGGTTTGGATTTCTGGGGCATGGCAGCGAGATTGCAGTGGCAAGCAAGGTGAGCCTGCATATTCGCTTCGAGGATATCCCTTTTATGACGGGTGTGAAACGGTACGCTGAAGAATGGATATTCCCCGGTGGCACCTCGAATAATCGGAGTGCATATCTAAGCGAAGTACAGTTTTCGGATGACGTGATTGAGCAAGAACAAATGCTGCTGTTTGATGCCCAGACCAGCGGGGGCTTGCTGATTGCGTTATCAGCGGATGAGGTGGAGCACTTCCGGGCAGAGATGGCGCAGCGCGATGCTCCCTGGTGGGAGATCGGAAGCGTAACAGAATCCAGCGAGAAAGCGATCCGCGTTACGCGCTGGTAGACGATCCTTCAACTACTATGGTTGTTACTTCTCGGCTGACCGTATCAAATACGAGGGCTGCGGGCTGCCCATAATCTGCTGGAATAGTATAGCCCTGGATGGGTTTGTCCTCGTTTCGCACGACTTCAAATTGGCTGCCTTGATGTACATGCCCGCTAAATACTGTGCTAACCTTTGGGCGGGCAATTATGGCTTCGCCAAGTGTCAGATTCCCATAGTAAGTATTCGCAAATTCCTGATCATCCGATGCAGATTGTTTTAGGGCTTCCCGAAAAAGCGGTACGTGCGTAATCACAACAATCTCCGTTACACCCTCATCTTCCTGCAATTGATCGAGGCGATTCATAAACGGATCGGAAACCCTGGCACTGAATTCCGGATCAGACCACGGCCAGTCGATGAATTGCGCATCGTTTGAAAGAACGTTCTTCAACTGTTGATACTGCTGTGGAGAAAACTCCTGCCCGATAGGAGAGGCGCTGTAATCGTACCAGGCGATTGTGCCGCAGAATCCGACATCCCCGACAATGAGGTTTCCGCCCTCCAACCACGTATACCCACACTGGGCCGCACGCTGCGGGAGGTGGGTCTCCCATAGCTGCTGGCTGGAGTAATCCATTTCGCGATGCCAGACATCGTGATTCCCGGCGATGACAGCACGCTTCTCACAAACCGGGGTAAATGCTAGCAGCCCTTCTTCAAAAAGCGGCAGCGGTTCCCCAATATCCCCTGCCATGATCAAAAGGTCGGGCTCCGCCATTTGCAATTGAAGAGCGAGCAAGCGAATTCTGCTATACCAGGGATGATGAAAGTGAATATCCGACGTGATGGCGACTCTCATGTAGCGTGCCCCACTCAGGGCTTTTCAAGGCCGTGAGCCGCCAATAACGGCTCATTTGTCATCAGCGACTCTGTCTGCCCATCTGCCACAATTTTCCCCTCATCGAGTATCACCGTGCGTGGAAAACACTCCGCGACCAACCGCATATCATGGGTGGCGATTAGCATCGTACATACCATACTATCCAGCAAGTTGATCAGGCTGCGGCGCGCGCGCGGATCAAGACCCGCTGTTGGTTCGTCAAGAACCAGGATTTTCGGCTCCATGCTGAGAACGGTGGCAATGGCGATCCGCTTCTTCTCCCCCAGGCTGAGGTGATGTGAGATGCGGCCTGCATAGCCCGACATCCCCACAGCATCCAGCGCCTCCATCGAGCGAGTGCGCACTTCCGCCTCGGTAAGATTCATGTGCAGCGGGCCAAACGCGACATCATCGAATACTTTGGGATTAAACAATTGATCATCAGGGTTCTGAAATACCAGTCCAACCCATGCTCGAATCTGGCCCACATTATCTTCGGTAACAGGCAAACCGCCCACACGAACAGCCCCGGAGTCAGGGCGAAGCAGTCCGTTCAAGTGCAGCATTAGCGTGGACTTGCCAGCACCGTTCGGCCCTACAAGCGCAACTTTTTCGTCTGGGCCAATCTTTAGGGAGATATTTTCGAGGGCAAGCTGCCCATCTGGATAGCTGTATGACAGCCCTTCGATCTCAACGGTATGATGCACAAACGGCCTTTCGGGGAGGGTTATCCGATAAGAGCGATGATCAGAATCGCCAACGATACAAGCAAAAATCCTGTCACAAAACCCATGTCGTGAGCAGGTATACGAGGAGGATCAAATTGCTGCATCTGGCCCTGATACCCGCGCGAAATCATGGCTTGATAGATCCTCTCACTCCGTTCAAAGCTGCGCAAAAACAGGTTACCAATCATCCGTCCGGCTGTCCTCGCACGGAAAATTATCCCCGGCTCAGAACTTCGCCCACCCAGGACGGCGCTCCGCGAATTGCGCGCACGGGTCAAGCGCACGCTTTCTTCTGCCAGAAGAAACATATACCGAACCATGAAATTGACAATCGAAACCAGCACACGAGGAACATGAAGCGCGCCAAGCGCCCAGAGCATCTCCGTCAGATGCGTGGTGAGGATGAGAATAACAGCAGCCTGCACCGATATGGTGCTCTTGAATAGGATACTCACAAATCGCACTACACCCGGTGCGCTGATGGGGACGTTGATCAGGGGAAGGGTGGCAAGCGACGGCCCCGACATGGTGAACACCAGAGTAATCGCAGCCGCTGCAAAGGGCAGGGCAATGAAGGAACGTTTGACGACCAACCAGGGATCTACCCTGGCTGTGAGTGCAGCGAGCATTGTTAAGGTAAAAAAGCCAGAGTACGCTCCAAAGGCCCCGACGGGGGTTAAGCTCACACACAGGATGAAGCCTATCACTGCAATGAGCTTCAAGCGCGGGTCCAACCGGTGGATGTGGCTGCCCGTATTCTGGTACGCATCTGTGAGATGAAAGTGCATGGCCGATCACCCAATGCAGTGGGTCGAACTATCCTAGAGAAAGTGGATCGTGGTCGTCCGGCCTCCGACGAATGAAACGAGCCAGACCATAGGCTAACAGAAACACGACCAGGACTCCGATCATGCCTGCAAGAATGGTTCCAGTACCGCTGCCTGTAAGACCGGGAATTGCGTAGTCGGGAAAAATTCTGAACAGTGGCTCCTGCGCCTCACCGAAGAACTGGCGCGTCTGCGGTATCTGGAATCCCACCGGGGGAACGGAATTCTGACCTGGCACCGAAAGTGCCTCCGCGACGCGTTCCAGTCCATCGGAATAGGGTGATGCAAGCGGCGCGAACAGAGTCAACCCAAGTGCAAGGAGCAATCCTACAAGAGTGATCCCTGCACTGCGTTGGCCCGGAGCTTGATCTCCTTGCAGCAAGTCCGCGCGCGTCGCGGCAAGGAAGCTCAAGGCAAAGGCCGTCAGCAAACCCTCTCCTACACCAATCATCATGTGAACGCCCACCATCGCGGGAAGGGCGATTGCCAGTGCCGAGGAGCCGGAGAGGGCCAGTTCGACCGCTACAAATAGAGACGCTATCACTACGGAA
>JAHEME010000156.1 GCA_024643825.1 Chloroflexota bacterium
GGGGTGTAGATCGGGTTGATCCCACTCAGACCCCAGATCAGGTTGGTCAGCAGCCCGGTCAGCAGCCCGGCTATTGGGCCAGCCAGCACCGCGACCAGTACCGTGCCAATTGAGTCGAGGTAGATCGGAATCTTGAGTGCGACGATCAACTGCCCGAAAGCGATGTTAATGGCAATAGCTACCGGGATCATCACCCATGTCAGGGTTGTGAAATCTCGTTTAATGCGATCCATTGTGTGCAGTCCTTTCTCTCAGTGGAGACATGCAACCGAAGCCGATAAGTGATTCTCAATGGGTATGTTTAGAACTGGCGGCTCCACTCTTTGGGCCATCGCTCGACAACGACTTTGGTCTGCGTATAAAACTCAACCCCGTGCCGTCCCTGCGCGTGCAGATCGCCAAAGAAGCTCTCACCCCATCCGCTGAACGGGAAGAAGGCCATCGGAGCCGCGACCCCGACGTTGATGCCGATATTCCCGGCGACAGCCTCGTAGCGGAACTTGCGGGCGGCTGCGCCACTGCTGGTGAAGATGCAGGCCATATTGCCGAAGCTCCGGTCGTTGACCAGCTTGATCGCCTCGTCGATGGTGTTGACATGCAGCAGACTGAGCACCGGGCCGAATATCTCGGTGCGGCTCAGGTCGCTCTCGTGCGGCAGGCCGTCCAGAATGGTTGGGAACACAAAATGCCCGTCCTCATACCCCTTGACGCGCTTGCCGCGCCCATCGACCAGAACGGTGGCCCCTTCTTTGGCTCCCTGCCCGATCAACGTGTCGATGCGGGCTTTGCTGTCGCCGCGAATCACAGGCCCCATCTGGACACCCTCATCCAATCCGTAGCCGACGACGCGGCTGGCTGCTGCATCAGCGATGTTCTCGGTGAACAGGTTCCGAGCCTCGCCGACGGTGATCGCCAGGGAGGTCGCGAGGCATCGCTGCCCGGCGCAGCCGAAAGACGAGTCAGCGATGATGCGGGTGGTCATCTCCATATCGGCATCGGGCAGCACCACGACGGGGTTCTTGGCTCCACCCTGGCATTGTGCCCTCTTCCCATTGGCAGTGGCGCGGCTGTAAATGTACTTCGCTACCGGGGTTGACCCCACGAAGCTGATCGCCTTGATGTCGGGATGATCGAGAATGGCATCGACCGTCTCTTTGCTGCCATTCACTAATTGCAGCACGCCCTCCGGGAAGCCCGCCTGCTCGATCAACTCAAAGAGTCGAACACTGGTCATGGGGACTTTTTCGCTGGGCTTCAGCAGGAAGCAGTTTCCGGTTGCCACAGCATAGGGCAGAAACCACAGGGGGATCATGGCCGGGAAGTTGAACGGGGTGATCGCCGCCACCACGCCCAGCGGCTGGCGGATCATGTGTTCGTCGATGCCGCTGGCAATGTCTTCATTATTGTAACCCTGCATCAGGGTTGGAATGCCACAGGCCACTTCCACATTTTCGATGCCGCGTTGAATCTCACCCACGCTTTCGCCGTAGGTCTTACCGCACTCATTGGTGATGATGCGGGCCAGGTCATCGACGGCATTTTCCAACAGCATCTTTAGCCGGAAGAGATACTGCACACGTTCCAGGGGAGGGGTGCGCCGCCATTCCGGGTAAGCAGCGGCAGCCGCTTCGACAGCTCGGTTGACTTCGCTTGCCGGGGTGACAGGGACTCTGGCAATCACCTTTGTGGTTGCGGGGTTGATCACATCGAGCCACTCTGACGCGGCTGGTTCATGCCATGTGCCCTGGATGAAATTTTGCACCTTCAGGGCGGTTTGTTCCATAACGGTTCCTCCTGATTCGAGAGAGCAATGGTAGCTGTGAATGCCAGGGTGATGGGCGGTGCAGAACGGCTGCTTCATCCAACTATGTTCTGCGACCGTGGCATGATGCTACACCAGATTGGCGGGTCTGCCAAAGTCACGGGGTGGCGATCCTCGCTAGGATTGATCGTGCCGACCAATCCGTAGAACATGGACGGTGAGCCAATGCCAAAAACGATGGGCAAATCGGGGGGTAAAGTGCGACGCAAAACTGAGGGCTGCATCCGTCGGGCTGACTGTATCCCCAAACCGCTGCCGCAGAAAGTACAGATGATCCATCAGCCAGATATATAGGTCGGTTTCTGTTCGACCAGGGAATTCATGCAGAACATCGGTGTGGCGCACGGTTTGAACGATGGGTAGATACACCTGATCGTACCACTGGGCGGCAGCTTCAGGGAAGCTGAACTCCCGGTTCCATTCCTTCGATTGAAGGTAGCGATGAACCTCAATGTGCTCCATCAGCAGGTGATAGCCGCCAGCAATCGTGCAGTCTATGTTCGAGTCGGGACGAGCTTCTGCCAGCTTCGTCTGTTCCACAAAGTCTGCACGTTCCCCGATTCCTTCCAGATCGCTGGCTTGAATATCCGACGTAAGGGGAACTGTGCCACGAACTTCCTGCACTTCGGCATCGATGAATTCGCGGCCAAGCTCCCGCGCGACGCTGACGCGGTGATTGCCATCCATCACGAAGTAGACTTCGCCAATCTGATACAGCTTGACGGGGGGGAGATTCACGTCGGAGTAGTACGCTCGCCCGACGCTCTGCCAGCGTTCCTCGGTGAAGTCCTGCGACGGCAGGAATGCGCGGTCGAAGTCGCGGAAGCGGTCAACGCTCCCTACGATTCGATCAATGGGCACGGCTTGAATCCCACGATAGATCGGGCCTCCGGCATGAATGCGTGTCCGAACTTCGTCATACGCCAGCAATCGATTGGATCGCCGCTGGAGGGTGAACCACACCGCACGCAAAAACGCCTTCCCACGGGCGCGGCGGAAGGCGTTTTGAGCTTGAGCCGTCGCCAGATTATCATTCATCGAAGTCCCATTCGATCAAACGATTCGGGTACACATTGATGATCTCTGTCTCATGATACCGTGTTTGATACACGGCGTCCCGTCGATACAGGTGTGTGTGCCCGTGGAACATGTACTTCGGTTTGAAAAGCCGCATCAGGGTAAGCAGGCTGTGAAATCCTTGATGAGGCAGATCGGCTTCATCATGAATGCCGTGAGGGGGAGAATGGGTAACCAGGATGTCAAGGTAACGACCGTAGCGCAGGTGGTTTCCGAGCAAGGCGGGGGCGAGCCCCAGTACGCGCCAGGCCATAGCGGCCTGTGTATACTGATTACGTACTTCGAGGTTGTAGCGCATCGAACCGCCCAGCCCCGCCAGCAGCAACCCACTGATCTTCTCGGTGCGATCTTCCAGCGAGATGCAGCCCTCGGGTTTGGTGACTTTGCGCCCATCTGCCATGTGTTGCACCAGATCATGGTTGCCGAAAACGTATGCAACCGGAGTTGGCAGCATCGAGACAACGTATTCGAGGTAATAGTACGGCAGGTCACCGCACCCGATTACCAGATCGATATCGCCATACAGGTCACGCACCTGTGGCGAGTAGATCGCTTCATTGACGCGATCACTCAGGGCAAGAATCTTCATGGACAGTCTATGGTTTCACTAAAGTGAGCAGGTCAATAACTCCGACAACGCCAGAGTATAGCATAGTGGATTAGCAGCACGAAAAAGCTCACCGCCGCCTATGCTGGCGGCGGTGGGAAGGTAAACAAATCAGTAATCAGAGTTGGCGGGCATCCGTCACGCCTTCCTGATCGCTCCAATAATCACGAGCAGCACTATTGCGCCAATAAGGGCGACGAGGATCGAACCGACGAAGCCAGCGCCAAGCGAAATGCCGAGGAGTCCGGTTAGAATGCTTCCTAGAAACCCACCGATAATGCCTACGATGATGTTCCCGATCAGCCCGAAACCACGCCCCTTCATCACGATTCCAGCCAACCATCCTGCAATTGCACCGATGACAATCGCAGCAATCAACCCCTGTAGGCCCATGATTCAACTCCCTTTCCTATTCTTGTATGAACGGATACATAGACAAAAAGTATTGTAGGATATTCCAACAGACTGTGAAACTGGACTCCACCAAAAAAACTCCAGCCGTGAGGCTGGAGTTTTTTTCATGCTGGGACGCGCGTCTTCCCAGGGATTCGTTAGTAGAGGGTGACTTCCATATCAGCGAGCTTCTTACGCAGGCCGATCATATCTCCCAGATGGCGGTCAATCACGGCGTTTACGGCGGTTCTGGCGTTCTCCGAGAGGTTTCCATTGCGCGGTGTGACCGTCGCGGTAGCGATCAGCGGCTGATCCAGCGGATGACCGATCTGGCTCAGAACGTAGACCTGTGCTTCCCGCACATCAGGGACGCTTTCCACGATATCCTGTGCAGCCAGCAGGGCAAGTACGTTGTAGAGCTTACCAACATGGCTGATCGGGTTCTTCCCGGCGGCGGCTTCCAGCGATGCTGCGCGGAAGGGCGCAATCACGCCCGTGACGCGATTGCCACGACCTACCGAACCGTCATCGCCCATCTCGGCGCTGGTTCCGGTGAGAGTCAGATACACGTTGCTCGTGCCGTCTTCGTCTGCGGTGTTCACGTCGATATGGATCGGGCGCTTATCGAGGTTGGAAGCATAGGTCTGAATTGCTTCCCGTACTGCCCCTTTAACCTCAATGTATTCAGTGGAGTCTTTGATCTGAGGGGCGATGAACGGCACAGCGCAGGTGAGCGTGATCTCGTTGCCACGCCGCATCCCCATGACTTTGACGTCTTCGCCAATAGGGAACTGCTTGAGAAGCTCGTAGTTGATGTATTGGCACGTCTCATAGACAGCGTGTTCCAGCCCAGATCGGGGCCAGTGTGCCGCGCCGAAGCTCGTATCGTTGGCGGTGATTTCGTGAACGGCGTGCATTAGCTCGCTGGAGCCATGCCCGGCGTAGCAGTCAATCACGCAGTACACATCGGGATCGAGGTACTTCATCGTCTCTTTGATGTGGGCTTTTGCTGCATTGATGGCGATGGCATCCATCGGGACTTTGGTTCCATCGGGGGCGGTGGGGGTACCTCGCCCGGCAATTTGGATGCGAATCGGCTTGAGCAGTTCGCCCACGCCATAATCCACATGCGTTTCCCCCGCCACCAGTTGTACTTTGTCGAAGTTGTGGTGCAAGGGAGCACCAAGATTCTCCTGACACCAGCGAGTATATTCAACGGAAATGCGTTCGGCGATGCCATCACATAGGCTGTCGGGATGGCCTATGCCTTTGCGCTCGACGATCTCAACCGGGCGGTCTTCGATCCAGGTTCCGGCAGCTTCCGCCACCACGATATTACGTTCAGACATGTACAGCCTCCTGTCGTCTGCTGTGGCAAACAGAACGCGCCTCCTCAAACCGTCGTGAGAAGAGGCGCGCGACATGGGCTGCGGCGTCTCCACTCATCTTCCAGAGTTCCTCTGCCGGAATTGGCACCTTTCCTTGCAGGCGCGTTGATCTCCGCGCTTGCCCGGGGTTGCATCTTCCAGAACTTGTCTGCCGGAATTGGCACCCTGCGCTGAAAGCGGCGTCTTTGCCGCCACATCGTCGGGTTGCCGAGGCTTCATAGGGCCGGTCCCTCCACCTCTCTGGATAAGAGGACGTTGTTGTTTACCAGTATTCAATTTGAGGCGCGATTGTACCGTTCAGGGAGGGGGCTGTCAACCGAAATCAGCCGCGCGCGCTCTACGACTGAGACGATAGGATTACGGGGTGGTTTGGGCAAGGATATAGTCGCTGATGATCTGTGCTGCCAGCGAATTTCCTTTCGCGTTCCAATGAACATCTGCAAAATTGTATAGCTCTTGTCCGCGCAGAGTTCCCTTGCGGAAGGGATAGTACAGGTTGAGATAGTCAAACCCGTTGTCGCGGGCAAACGCATTCATCAGGATCATTTGATCATGGATATGGGCATCGTAGTCTTGAAACGTATGCAGCGGGATCGACCGTGCGAGAAAGTTGTTGACCTCTCCTGATTCCCATATCCGACCCCAGGCGATGTGCTCTTTGGCGGGAATATAAACAAGCAAGAGTCTGCCACCCTGGGCCTCAACATCGCGTTTGAGATCAAGCAGGGTCTGGGTAGTGAGTGACCACTCCTGCGATGGCTCAATTTCGCTGCGCTGCTGCCCTAGCATATCAATATGAACATCGAAGAAAACAGTCTCAAAGGAGTTGACCTCGGTGTAGACCGTCATCGGGAATTGACAGTCCGAGGGGGCTTCGTCATGCGCTGGGCGAGATACCCCAGCCCAGTACCGAATCATGTTTGGAAGGATCAATCGATTCAATCCGTGAAAATCTTTGATCTGATAGTCACGCCATGTCAATCCTGATTCCTGTCGGCGATGATACTCTTCCACGTTAAAAAGATCGTTGCCTTCGAAGTACGTCAGGATTACCCATCGGGGATTCTTCTCCAATCCATAGCGCCGTACGGCGGCGGTCTCGGCGAGTGGCCCCCAGCCATCCATGCCAAGATTCAGCCCTGTCATCCCGGTTCTTTGTTGGAATTCCTGCCACCAGAACACCTGGGAGAATGGCTGGCTGAAGGAATCGCCCGTCATGACAACATCATAATTGATCAGAAGTGGGTCGGGATTCAAGAATCCGTTTTCATCGGTATCGAGTACCAGTGTGAAGGTGTCATCACGGGATGGGGCGCAGGTGAAGTGCTGTGCGCCGATCACCGCCGGGTCTGCCGGGTTGAAGGGGCCTTCATGGTAATAGTTTGGCTGGTACGAGTAGCCGATACGCAGAGGCCGATCATAGGCGTACCACCACTGGCAGCGTAAGGCCAACACCGGGGAAGTGGTACACGCATCCAGGGGAATCGCCTGCGGGATCAGGCGGAAGCCGATTTCCAGAGAGATCGGGAT
>JAHEME010000002.1 GCA_024643825.1 Chloroflexota bacterium
GATTGGCTCTCTCAGGCGGGCAGCAGCAGCGTCTGTGCATCGCCCGCGCGCTGGCAGTGGAACCAGAGGTAATCTTGATGGACGAACCCGCTTCGGCCCTCGACCCCATCGCTACCCTGCGCATCGAAGACCTGATGCAGGAACTCAAAGAGAACTATACGATTGTGATCGTGACTCACAATATGCAGCAGGCGGCGCGTGTCTCCGACCGGACAGCGTTCATGTCCATTGATCGGGAGATGATTGGCGAAACGCGGGTCGGCATCCTGATCGAATATGACGAAACGCGCATCATGTTCACAACACCCCGACAGAAAGAGACCGAAGACTATATCTCTGGTCGGTTCGGGTAGAGGGTATTGTAAATTCGCCTGTCTGGGAACGCTGGAGAAACCTCTCATGAGTATGCAAAGTACGCGCAGCACCTTTGACCGCGCTCTGGTAACAATCCGCGATGATATTGTGCGGATGGGTTCCCTGGTGGAAGCGGCAGTTGACCGCGCTTTCACCTCCTTTCAAACTCACGACGGAGACCTGGCACATGCGGTGATTGCCGAAGACAAAGTGATCAACGATCTTCGCTACAAAGCGGAGCAGGAGATCACTTCCACAATGGCCCTTCAGCAGCCGATGGCCCATGATCTGCGGGTGCTGCTTGCCAGCCTCATCATCGCCAACGAGCTTGAACGGATGGGCGATCATGGGGAAGGTATCGCTCGGACAGTAGATCGCCACATTCTGGAACCGATCACTGACATTCCGCCGCAGCTGATCGATATGGCCGATCATGTGCGGGAAATGATCCGTCAATCGATGGATGCCTTTCTCTCAGAAGATGTTGAGAGAGCGCGCGCTACCGCCCAGATGGACGACCGAATCGACATGCTCTACCAGTCTTTATTCACCTGGGTGGTAGAACAAATGGGAACAGGAGCACTTTCGGTTCGTCATGGGACATTCCTGCTGTGGACGGGCCATAACCTGGAACGGATCGGAGATCGGGCAACTAACATCTGCGAGCGTGTGATTTTCACGAGTACCGGGGAGATCGGTCGGGGGATGAACCCCAAACAGGGGGAGATGTAGAAGTAGGGGTAGTAAGGACGCAGCTACGATGCCATCTTTTGTTCGTTGACTACCGCGACACACCGCCAGATTTCTGCCAGAAACTCGTCGATCAGAAATGGCTTGCCTATATAGCCGTCAAAACCAGCCAATTCAACTTTGTCCCGATCTCCTTTCATCGCGTGCGCAGTGACGGCAATCACTGGGAGGCTGGCTGTCTTTTCGTAAGAGCGAATGTACTCAAGCGTCGTCCAGCCATCCATCACAGGCATGGAAAGATCAACCAGAACCAGTGTGGGAAGAACAGTTTCGAGGATGCGAAGGCCCTCCTCCCCATTCGATGCGGTATAGACGACAGCGCCCAGGTATTTCAAAATTAGCTCAGGGACGCGCACATTGTCTCTGTCATCGTCTATGACCAGAATAGTCCAACTGGAGATATCTTCAGAAATCATCCGACTGTCCTTCGCAGCGCCGTGCTGCACCCATCACGATAAATTCGTGACGTCTCCCTTCCCATTATCGGCTAGAGTTTGTTCTGCGGCAACTGCGTCTGGCTTCATCTCAAGTGGCAGAATTACCGTAAAAACACTGCCTGACCCCGGCGTGCTGCTGACGCTGACACTCCCCTGCATGATCTCGGCAAGGTTGCGCACAATCGCCAGCCCAAGGCCTGTCCCTCCATAGCGACGCTGCATTGTGCCATCCACCTGACGGAATTCTTCAAAGATTACCTGTTGCATTTCTGGAACGATCCCGATCCCCGTGTCTTTGACTACAATACTCCAGGTGCTATCCGGGCTGCGCTGAAGGGCGATCTGGACGGAGCCTTCTTCGGTAAATTTGATCGCATTGGAAAGTAAGTTCAGCGCGATCTGTTTTAAGCGGGCAGGGTCAGCCACAATGACCTCTGGCATCTGGGGATCGATCAGAGAGGAATAGTCAAGCTTCTTTTCGGCAGCAAGCCCCTGCGTTTGCTTGATGATTTCGTCCAGCCAACCGCGCACGTTCATCGGTTGGTTAGTGATCTCCATACGTCCGGCTTCGATCCGCGCCAGATCAAGGACATCATTGATCAGAGCCAGCAGCGTTTTTGCGTTCGCAAATATTCGTTCGACGTTTTCATGCTGCTTGGGCTGAAGAGTACCTGAGATGCCCTCAAGAAGAAGCTGACTGTAGCCTACAATCGCGTTTAGCGGGGTGCGTAGTTCATGGGACATCGTAGAGAGGAACTCGCTCTTGAGACGCGTTGATTCTTCTGCGCGAGCCTGAGCAATGGATAGATCACGATTGGTGCGCAGCAGGACTTCGTTTTGCTGCTGGATTTCCTGCTCCGCTTTCTTCCGGTCGCTGATGTCACGAATTGCGGCTACCCGGACTTCCTTCCCTCGATACATCGTAGTCTTGGCTCGGATTTCACCATCAAAGGTGGAGCCGTCGCGGTGCTGACCCGTAGCCTCATAGGGAAGCAGGTATCCGGAGCGTATCTTATCTGCCACAATAGGCCGTGAGCTTTCGTTCGCTAGCAGCAGGGCCGACATGCCAACGGCTTCGTCGTGTGTATAGCCAAACATATCCTCAAACGCCTTATTTGCGTCGAGGATCATGCCCTGATCGTGAATGATAATCGCCTCAAAGGTGGACTCCATTAAACTGCGGTTTCGTGTTTCGCTCTCCTGTAATGCCGTGGTGGTTTGCTTGAGCATAGTGATATCGTACAGAGCGATCAGACGTGCGGTCAGTTCCCCCTGCCGATTGCGGATCGGCGTCATGTGAAACGTGAATGTGCGTGCTTCCTCGCCTTCGCCTACGGTAATCTCCTCATAAGCGGTTTCGACGGACGAAAATCGATCCAGAAGATCGCTGTAGCGGTGCAGACTTTCCCTGAGAGGTTTGCCAAGAGTGGTCTGCGAAGTGATGTTCAATGCCTTCAATGCGGCTGGGTTAATATCCACCAGGCGGTCTTGCGCGTCAATGACTATGACCATGTCCCGCATATTCTCGATCAGCGTATCGCGTGCCACCGGGAGGATGTCCAGCAGCCGATACCGGTAGATGCTCCACCCCATTGCCAGCCCGGTGATGGTGAAGGATAGGGGGGTCAGATCTACGAACGAGGGCAGGGGACTGAGTCCGCTGAGATAGAGCGCATTGGCGAGCCACGGGACAACGGAGCCGATCAACAGCATGGTCGCTTGACCGCGATAGACCCCTGGTGAGCGTACAAACGCCCGAATCAGCAGACCCGTTCCGCCCAGCAGCAGCAGATACGAATAGACAGCATGCACCCAGAACAGAGGCCCGTAGGTGACGATGGAAGCCAGCGCTCTGCCCAAGGGCACGAACTCAATGGAAGCCCAGTACAGGTGATGCAGGTCGTTCGTGATGACTGCGAGGATTACCAGCGCTGGCTCGATGAACAGCAAGGCAATGTTCCGCCGTGTTAGCCACTTTGTGCGTCCGGTATATTCCAGGCTGAAGGCCAGCCATGCGCCCGGCGCAGTAGTAATTCCGAAGTACACGACCCGAATGGCGATCTGATGGGCGATCTTTTCGGTCATCATCAGTTCAAGGGCACTGGTGAAGCCCCAGAGGGCTGCCCCTGACATCAGCACGAGGAAGGGGATAACACCAGGGCCACGCCTGCGCAGCGTGAACAGCACGACCAGTGCTGAGATAGCTGCCCCTACGAGGGAGGGGAGTGCATATGGCGTGTATTGTAGATTCATCGATCGAAGCCCTTCCATTGTAACTTAGTCAGAGATCTTCTGTGCGGATGATTGTTCAATCCCCCAGCCCCAGTATCTCGCGAATTCGGTCGCGGATTTCCAGAAACTGGGGGCTTCCTTTTCGGATGGTGTGATAGATCGAGGGCAGTTGTGTAAGACTCGTGTTGGTGACATCCAGCGAGGAGAGGACAATTATGGGGATAGTGCGTGTTGTCGCCTCTTTTTGAAGATGGGCGATCACTGTGAAGCCATTCATCCCCGGCATCATCAGATCCAGCAGGATCAATCGTGGAATTTCCTTCTGAACCGCCTGCAAGGCCTGCTCCCCATCCTCCGCTAGTTGCACCGGAATCGACAGAGAGGTGATCATCTGCTCCATCAGGTCCCGCATATCGGCATTATCATCTACCACAAGTACATAGCCATCCATGAGAGTTCTCCAGCAGCCATCCGGGGAGGTGCTCACCTAATGCCTATTGTGGAATGTTCCCACAGGCATGTCAAGAGGAGGACCATCACAGGAGTGTCACAGATTTGTACGGACGAATTGTGCATCATGCAACCAGTGGACTTCCCGATTGATCTGGCTATACTGGGGATCAGCGTCCCGCAATGGGTGAGGGATGGGATGACACTCTCCGATAGAAACCTGACATCAATGGACAATGCCCCCCGGCTCTCCGATCAGGCAACCCATGCTCTCACAGGCATGGAGCCGGAATTGAGTGGTGCGCGCCGCCGACGGTTTTTGATTCTGGAGGATGACCTGTGGGGAGAAGGGTTTCTACTACCCATCTTTGCCCGACGAGGCTACCGGGTACACCATATCGTCTCTGGCGATGAGGCGCTTGATCTGCTGCTGCGAGAGCCTCCGACGTTGTTCATCACTGATCTGTATCATCCGGGGATTAGTGGGATTCCGCTGTGTCGTGAGATACGGCGACATCCGGCTCTGGACGATTTGCCCATCCTGATCTGGACTGCCGCACCACCGTTGCAATCGGAGCAACTGGCACATGAACTTCGGCTTCAGGTGATCGATAAGACGCAGTTCTTCGGATTTGTGGCGGCGGTGATCGGAGTGGTGGAGCACGGAGCAGACCCCGCCAGTCCTACCTTCTTCGATGCCCTGCCTACGGAACCCAGTTTGCTTCACTGGTAGTCGTGGGGGTAGCTTGTCTTCGCCAAACTGCACGTTTCACGCCTGACATGATATTCAGTTTATGGTGGTTCACGCGTGGGCACGGGTGTACGTGCGGATAGGGTTGTGAAAAACACGTCGCGTGCTGCGTGAACCTGACGCGCTCCTCGGCGGGAGGTCGTGGGGAAAGACCGACCTCGCCGCGTACCCCGATGGTGTGATCCTGTTCCGAGTGCCGCCCGTGCGAATGCTGTAAACAGCATTCGCCTTAGCGATCTTGCACTCGGCCTCCCTTGGATCTGGGCGCAGAAACAACACCTGCGCCTATCAACCGGCGCTGGAAAACCACCCAACGCCTTACCGGGGAACAACCGTATCGTATTCAATTTGCCTGCTTTGCCCGCGAGCGGTCGGCGGCATGGTGACCCATCACTCTCTGCCGCGTCGTGTAAGCGGGCGCAGGGAGATTCCCGTGACCCGGAAATCCAGGTAGCTCGGTCCGGTCTTCGGTGCGGCGATGGTGACCCATCACTCTCTCGCCGGGAGTTCACCGTTGACGCGGGAGGCGCTGCCTGCCTGCGGTGGATGTGCATTCGTGAAAGACCGCCGACACCCCCTCTGGCCTTCGGCCATCTCCCCCTTGCAAGGGGGAGAAATAGGGAGTGGCCTCGATTATCGAGGTGCAAGGGCTGGCTTAACGCCAGCCAGACATAGCACGCTATGCCCCTACAGGCGATTTCATGAATGGAACGTATGTTCGTAACTAAGGATACAACAGGTGGGGAAATTTGTCTATTGATCATTTGATCAATCCATCGCGGATATATATTTAGCCTCAAAATCGCGATCTGGAAATCATTCGAAATCATGGTATTAATGAAAATGAGGGGAGAGAATGGTAACCGGGATCAGGCCACGATCATTGTTATTGGTGCAGTAGGGCAGGCCCGTGGTCTTACATGCCATCCTCACGGGCAAGACTTCGCATCGCGCGCAGCGTCAGGCGGATCATATTCTCTTCGCCCTGCTGGTAGGCTTCATGACTGCCATCGGGTTTGATCTCCGAAGGTGTGCCATCTGAAGTGAAGATAGCGCCCGTCCGCCAGCCTCGGTACGCGCCCATCACATACAATGTATCGCTTTCCATCTCAATCGAAACGATTCCGGCTTTCACATATTCCGCCCGACGTTCCTTCACGCTCTGTGGAAGGGGCGCGTAATATACGTCTGTACTGATGCCCACGCCGACTGTTATCGGGATTGACAGCGCAACCGCTGCATCCACCAGATTGCGCAGCACGGAGAAGGTCGGCACTGCAGGGAATTGGACAGGCAGATAGTGATTGCCTGTGCCACCCTCCCGGACTGATCCGGTGGAGATGATGACATCCCCGACTGTCTGGCCCTCCTGAAATACCCCACATGACCCCACGCGGATAAACGTATGCGCACCCATGTGGGCGAGTTCTTCGAGCGCGATGGCGACTGTGGGGCCGCCCATACCTGTGCCGATAGTCGTCATAGGGACGTCTTCAAAAGAGCCAGTGTATACAACGTACCCGCGCGTAGTGGATACGAGTTCCTTCCCCTCGAAGTGATCAGCAATGCGCCCAGCGCGGGCGTGATCGCCGGGACAGAATACATAACGTGCGATCTTTTCTGGATCGCATTGTATATGGGTTTCCATGTGATTGATTCTTCCCTTTGTGAGGTGGGACTACTAGAATCAGTATAGCATGCCTCCTGAAACCGATGAACCACCTGGCCTACTTACTCTGGCCATTCCAGAAAAATAGCTAGCTCATTTTCCAGCCTTTTTTCATTCTGGAATGGCTAAAGGCTTTTCCTTCCAACATCGAAGATGGATCACTTGTTTTCTGGAAAAGCCTCTATAGAATTCGCTTCAGGCAACAAAAAAGGCGGGTGATTCGGAAACCACCCGCCCCCTCACCTCCGGCCCCTCTCCCGGAGGGAGAGGGGAGAAACTCAGCCTCAACTCGTTTGTAGATTCTCAAAGCTGTCGGAGTCTGAACTCAGAGGGAGAAAAATCAGACCTGTTTATGCGTGGAGTTGATCCGCGACCCAGCCCAGGCCAAGCTCTTCGAGTTTGGCGCGGGAGGGCATCCCGGTCTCGACATCCCAGCCGCTCTGTGAATAGTAGCTGGTAAGGGCCGCCTCAAATTCATCCTGGTCGAGCTTGTAGCCATCGCTCACACCGCCCTTGAGTGCATTCTTGAAAAACTTCCTGGGCAGGGTGTCTGAGGATCGATCCAGCCCTTCGCGGGAGTTGAAGGCACGGAGCATGTTCAGACGTCGCTCGCCGATGATTTGCAATTCGTCCATCGTCACATCGTCCCAACCAGTGACGGCGCGTACAGTTTGCACCATCTCATCCGGGCCATAGAGCTGCCAGGCGGGGCCATAAACAAACTGGCACAGGTTGAGGCTGTCCATCGCGCTGTACATCCATTCGGTTGCCAGTGTGTAGCGAACCTTCTCTTCGTCGAGGGCTTCCTCCGGCACAGATTCGGTCACGCCGATCATGCCCATGCGCTCGATGTTGTCTTCCCAGTCACCGCCAACTGCCGGATCGTGCTCGCTTGACTGGTGATCGGCTCCGTATGGGTTGACGGCATAGATCAGCGCCAGCGACTTCTTCACCTGCGGCATGTGGGCGGGGGCTTCCTGACCCTTGGAGGTGATCAGGTACTCTTCCGTGCCGCGCCCCACGATCCCAGACGCACGCTGCGAGCCTTCCGCCAGTGTGTTGCCGAACCCTTCGCGCCTGGCGATCTTCTCGGTTAGCTTGACCATGCTCTCGGCGTTGCCCCAGGAGAGGTCGAGTCCGTCGGTATCTTCGGCGGTGAGCTTGCCCTCGGCCCACGCTTCATAGGCCCAGGAGATCGTCGCCCCGCAGGAGATGGTATCCATCCCGTACTGGTTGCAGATCTGGTTTGCCGCTGCAATCGCGGCTAGATCGTTGATGCCGCAGTAGTTGCCAAAGGTGGACGTGGTTTCGTATTCGGGGCCTCCGTAATGGGGATCGATCTTGTATGGCCCGTCAGTAATCTCGACTACGCGCTTGCAGCGAACGGTGCAGGCATAGCATGTATCGCGGCCCTGGCGATCCTGCTTGCCTTCGGCTGCACCGCGCAGGATGGTATCGTACATGGTGGTACCATCGATGGCTTCCCAATCCTCGAAGACGCCGCTGTTATAGTTGAAGGTAGGCAGGGTCCCCATCGTATGATTGACGCCCGTGGTTTCTGCCGTGCCGTATTTGGCTAACCCGACGATCCCGGAATCCGGGAGCGAACTCACGCCCCATTTGGCAAGTTCATTCAATGCGGACTTGTCTGCCACTTCGGGGCGATTCTTGCCGCGCACGGCGATGGCTTTCAGGTTCTTGGAACCCATCACCGCGCCCATGCCCGTCCGACCATTGGCGCGGTTGGACATGTTCATAATCGCGGCGAAACGCACGCCCTTTTCTCCGGCTGGGCCGATCTGAAGCACCTCGATCTTGTCGTCGCCAAGCTCATCCCGGATGGAGGCTTCAGCGTCTCCGGTGATCATGCCCCACAGGTGGGAGGCGTCGCGCAGTTCGTACTCGCCATCTTGAATCCATAGATAGACGGGTTTCGGCGAGCGCCCGGTGACGATCACGCCGTCAAACCCCGCGAACTTCAATTCGGCGGGCCAGTAGCCTCCGGTTTGCGAATCGCCGATGGCCCCGGTCAGTGGGGAACGAGCGACTGCCGTCATGCGGCTCTGCCCGGAGATGGCGGTCCCGGTCAATACGCTGAGACACAGCGCCAGCACATTTTCCGGGCCGAGGGGATCAACGCCAGCAGAGGTCTCGTTGAGCAGATAGTACATTCCGAGGGCACTGCCACCGCCGTACTTGCGGTAAAAGGCTTCGTCATGCTCATCTACGCGGAACTCGCCCGTGGTGAGGTTCACATGAAGAATCTTGCCGTGGTAGCCGTAAGGCATGTTGCACACTCCTGATGAAAGATCGGTTGAGGGAAACGTGGCAGGTTTGCTTACCCACCTCCAACAGCAGAAAATACTCGGATATGATCGCCATCCGCCAGCACGCGTGACCGATCCGGCTCGTGGGTATCATTGACGCTAATCACAATGTTATTGCGTCTGATGTCGAGACGCTCCAGTAGTTCGGTGAGTGTCGCTCCATCGTGAAGCGCAAGATCAGCTCGCCCTCTGGCATCAGGGGGCAGTTTCTCTCGCAGGATGGAGTATAGTTGTAGATGAATCGTTACTGTCACAGATGAACTTCCGATTTTACTATCTATTATGACGCGCACGGTGGCATCCGAATCAGATGCCCCATTATGAGATCGGACAGGGGTATCTGTCAAACTTATTGCAGCATGGATTCTTCGGTTGACTCTCGCGGCTCAAGCACTAGAATCAGGTTATCGTGTAATTCAAGGGGCGAAGATGTAAATGGAATATAAGGATTACTACAAAATTCTGGGTGTCTCCAAAGATGCTGATGAGAAGGCCATCAAGAAGGCGTATCGCGATCTGGCGCGCAAGTACCACCCGGATGTGAATAAGGCCCCGGATGCGGAAAAGCGTTTCAAGGAGATCAACGAAGCGAACGAAGTACTGAGCGACCCGGAAAAGCGGCGCAAGTACAACCAGCTTGGCAGCAGCTACAATCAGTGGCAGCAAACG
The DNA here is from genome assembly GCA_024643825.1 of Chloroflexota bacterium. GTDB lineage: Bacteria > Chloroflexota > Anaerolineae > Aggregatilineales > UBA3940 > JAHEME01. Next base: position 9,640 of record JAHEME010000002.1, read on the forward strand.
GGCGGCGGACAGGGCGGCTTCGATTGGAGCCAGTGGATGAGCGGACAGCCCGGCGGTGGAAGACCCCAGGGCGCTCCCACCGGGGGCGGCGGCTTCTCGGATTTCTTCGAGACGATCTTTGGCAGCATGGGGTTTGGCGGGCCAGGCGGCAGCGTCCGCTATATGGATTTTGACGAGATGATGGGCGGCGGGGGACGACGGCAGATTCGCGGGCAGGATCTCGAAGCGGAAGTTGCGATCACGCTGGAAGAAGCGTATCACGGGACGACGCGGATGATCTCCAAAGATGGGCGGCGACTTCAGGTGAAGATCCCGCCCGGAGCGCGCACTGGCACGAAGGTGCGGCTGGCCGGGGAAGGCGGCGGCGGGGTGAGGGGCACACAGGCTGGCGATCTCTACCTGCATGTGACCGTACAGGATGATCCACGGTTTGAGCGACGCAAGGATGATCTGTATCAGGATGTGCTGGTGGACCTGTACACGATGCTGCTCGGCGGCGAGGTACAGGTGCAGACGATGGCGGGCAGTGTAACGCTCAAGATCAATGCGGGCACGCAGCCCGGACAGCTGGTGCGGTTAAAGGGGCGGGGAATGCCCATTTTGAAGAAAAAGGACACTCAGGGCGATCTATACGTTCGTGTCAACGTCGAATTGCCTGTTGACCTCAGCGCTAAAGAGCGCGCGCTATTCAAAGAATTGGCAAACATACGGGGCCATAGCTATGATCACGAATAGGGGCGAGAGGGACAAAAAACCTCGTCTGATGTCTATTATTTTTCGTGAACTGGCTGTGAGGTAGGAATGAATCGAAAGACCCTTTGGCATAGAGTCGGAATCGTTTTTGCTGGACTTTCGCTGGCTTTGATTGCGTGTTCCACATCGGCGTTAGCACAGCCTCTGGCTGCTGATTCCACAACAGTCGATTCGGCGGCAGATGTTTCGGTAGCCGCCGTCACAGCGCAGCCCGTAGTGCTCCCCACGATTTCCGCCGACCTGATCGCGCAGGCAGATGCGGAAGAGATTCTCCTCGTTGAGATTTATCAGCGGGTATCACCTGCTGTGGTGAATGTCGAGGTGTCTGCTGCTGCCCAACCGGATGCGCAGCCGACGGACTTCGGCAGTGGGTCGGGCTTCGTGATCGATACCGATGGGCATATTGTGACCAATCGCCATGTGATCGCGGATGCTGATGAAGTGCGCGTCACGTTCAACGATGGACGTGTATTCCCGGCGCAGGTGGTTGGTTCGGACGAGTTCTCTGATCTGGCAGTGCTGAAGATCGATGTTCCAGCAGATTACACGCTGATCCCCGTCGAACTAGGGGACTCGGACTCCCTGCTGGTGGGGCAGCGCGTGGTGCTGATTGGCAATCCGTTTGGCCTGACGGGTTCGATGTCTTCGGGAATTGTGAGCGCGGTCGGGCGTACGCTCCCCAGCGCGGCGGTAACGGATACGGGTGTGTTCTCCAACCCACGGATTATTCAAACTGACGCGGCGATCAACCCCGGAAATTCGGGCGGCCCGCTGCTCGATTCTAAGGGGCAGGTCATTGGCGTGGCGGCGGCTATCCGCAGTACCAGCGGGGCGAATATGGGAGTTGGGTTTGCCATCCCGGTAAACACCGTGAAGCGCGTCGCCCCGCAGATCATCGAGACCGGGAAAGTGGAATATCCGTATCTGGGGATTTCCGCACAAACGCAGTTTCCGATGTCGGAACTGGCAGATGCATTCGATCTGCCGGTGAGCGAGGGAGTCCTGATTGCTACGGTATCTTCGGGTGCGGCCGCCGCCGATGCCGGGTTGAAGGGTGCAGATCATCAGGACACTCTGCACGGGCAGGATGTGGGTCTGGGGGGTGACATCATCACTGCGATTGATGGGGTTCCCCTGCACTCGTTTGACGAACTGCTCGGTTATCTGGTCAGCAATACCAGCGTAGGGCAGACGATCACCCTCACGATTGTGAGGGATGGTGAGACAATGGACGTAGAGGTAACACTAGGCCCGCGCCCCAGCAATAACTAGATCGTCGCACATTACCAGAACATGCTGCCTGACCAGTGATCGCATGAACATACGAAGCTGGCAATCCTCAAGAAGAGGATTGCCAGCCCCCCGTGGCCTGCTGTGCTGAACGCCTATCTCTATCCTGAAAGGAAGGAGTAGAACCATGTTTGAGCGCACCGACCTCGAAGAACTCACCGCATTTGAGGGAAAGCACCCCGTTGTAAGCCTGTACTTGAATCTACCGTCTCATTTGCGTGCCACGCCTGATGGGTATCGGGCGCGGCTCAAGACGCTTCTGCGGCAGGTTCAGGATCGTGCATCGGGCGCTGATCTCTCCGCCATCGAGCAGTTCTTTGAAGCCGAGTTCGACTGGGTGGGGCGATCTGTGGCGGTCTTCTCTGGAGAGGCAGACGGATTGTGGCGCGCCCACCCGTTTTCCGTGCCACTGCGAAGCTACGTCCACGTCGGGGAAAAGCCGTTCATCATGCCGCTGGCTGACCTGATGGAGACGTATGGAAGTTGTGTTGTGGCGCTGGTCAACCATCAGAGTATGAAGTTGTATCACATCCAGCTTGGCGAGATTTCGACCTCTGAAACGATCTCCGGGGATGAGGTTCGCAACCTGAGCGCAACCGGGGGCAGTCGTCAGGATGGTACGGTGCGCGGTTCTTCTCCTTCGACCCATAATCGAGAAATTGTGAAGGCAAACTGGCGAGTCTTCGCTGATGCGCTGGATGGGTTCGCGCGGCAGTCCAAAGCTACCGCGCTGCTGCTGGCAGGGAGCGAAGAGACAGTCGTCCAGTTCAAAGAGATGCTGGCCTCCCAATGGCGCACACGGCTGCATGGAATGTTCACTGCCTCGATGATGACCGCCGATAAGGACATTCGGGAGCAGGCACTGGCGAAACTGCAAGAGCATCAGAAAGCCGTGCAGATAGAATTGGTCGATTCGATCCGGGCGGCGGCGGCTCGCGCTGCCAATGGGATTGTGGGTGCGGCTGATACGCTGGAGGCGCTCCACTCCGGGCGGGTGCATACGCTGGCGTTAGTTGAAGGATTGCAGACTCCCGGGTATCGTTGTACGGGATGTGGCTTTGTGACCACCGTCGCCAGCGACTCGTGTCAGTTTTGTGGAAACACACTCGCGGCGATTCCCAATGTGGCAGAATATGCCGTCCGCCAGGTGGTCGATCAGGGAGGCACGGTCGAATTTCTGGAAGCGGGCACGCCGCTGGATCAGGTGGATGGGATGGCAGCCTTGCTACGCTACTGATCCGATGCGGCAGCATTCCGCCGTGTTTTCTAGAATCATGTACGAAGGGCAGGGGCATGGGGAACTTCCATGCCCCTGCTGATTACACTGGGCTAGATTGTAATCTCATCAGCAAGGGGAGATGATGAATCAATCCTCTCGATCTCCGAGTGCCAAGCTCGGAGCCGAGCATCCGTGGCATCTGCTAATCGCTGCCGTCCTGCTGGCGGCCATGTTTGGTCTGGTGATCGGCAGTTCGCTCCAAACCTCCCTCACCTTCGACGAAGGCTATTATCTGGCACGCGGCTGGGCGTTTCTGAAGACAGGGCATCTGATGCCGCTGGGACATCCCCCGCTGACCAATGTGCTCAGTGGGCTGGGTGTGCTGCTGGAACCTGGCCTGCCTGACCCCACCACGCTCACAGGCTGGGCGGCCAACAATGCCGACTGGTTCAGCCAGGATTTGCTGTGGAATCAAGGGATCAATACAACGCGGGTGTTGTTCCTCGCACGGTTTGCCAATGTGCTGCTTGGATTGCTGCTGGGGGCACTGGTCTACCGCTGGGGGCGTGAACTCTATGGGCGATGGAGCGCGCTGCTGGCGCTGGTGCTGATCGCCTTTTCGCCGAGCGTGATCGCTCACACCGGGCTTGCCACAACCGATCTCGGTGTGGCGTTGTTCTTCACAGCGACGGTGTATGCGTGGATGCGCTATCTGCGCTGGCAGCGGCCTCGCTGGTTTGTGATCAGCGGAGTGATGTTTGGATTGGCGCAGGCTTCCAAGTTTTCGGCGCTGGTGCTGATTCCGATTCTGACGGTCATGACGCTATGGATTGCCCTGCGCCGCGGGCCGCTGATGCTCCCTCGGCATGCAGATCAAACCTTATCAGAGGGGGGGACGGGGAAGCGGATCGCGACGGCGCTGGGGGCACTGATCCTCATGGGGCTGATCGGGGTGGTGGCGGTATGGGCCACCTATCTCTTCCGAGTAAGTCCGTATCCGCTGGGGTTATACGTAGCCGAATTTCGCCACTTCCTCGATCTGGCGGCGGAGGGTCACCGGGCCTACTTACTGGGGCGATTTTCGGACACTGGCTGGTGGTATTATCATCCGTTTGTCCTGATCGTGAAGCTCCCGGTAACGACTTTGCTGCTGCTTGTTCTGGCGATCACGCTGGCGTTGGGCCGCCACATGCACGCGCGCGAATGGCAGATCGTGTTCCCCGCGCTGGCGTACCTCGGCTTCACGATGACCGGATCGCTCAACGTGGGGGTGCGCTACCTTCTCCCGCTGCTGCCCTTTGTGGCTCTGTTTGCCAGCCGGATTGTTCACGGGAGACTCCAATCCGGGCTGCTGCGCCCGGTGATCGTTGGTGCGTTGACGGTGGTGCATGTTCTGGTGGTCATGCGGACGTACCCCAACTACGTCTCGTACTTCAATTTTGTGGCGGGCGGCTCCGAGAATGGCTACAAAGTGCTGGCGGATTCCAATGTAGACTGGGGTCAGGACCTGCCGGGGCTGGCAGACTTTCTGCGGGAACGAGGGATCACCACCCCGATCTATCTGAGCTATTTTGGTAAGGCAGACCCGGCATATTACGGGATCAACTATATTCCCCTCCCCGGATGGCCGCCTCCTCCTGCTGACTCAGATCGTCCGCCATTCAACCCGATGAACCCTGCGCCCGGTTTGTACGCCATCAGCGCCTCGAATCTGGTAGGTGTGCAGCTTTACAACCCGGATGCGTTTGGGTACTTCCGTACACGCCAGCCTATCGCGGTGATCGGCCACAGCATCTTTGTGTATGAAGTCCAATCTCAGGTGGTTGCGGATGGGGAGAAGATTCCCTGGTTCGCACAGTGCGCCGCGCCTCAACCTTCAGAGACGGAGGATCGGCTGAAGCAGCTTACCGGGTTGGATGATTTACGCTACGTGTACTTCGACTGCCGCGAGGTGCTGCCATTCCCAGAAGGCCCAGGGTGGCTGCTGGTGCAGGAAGGCTTCCAACCTGTGATCGATCTGGGGAATCCAACATACCTTGCGCGTGAGGGAGATGGAGCGCCGCGCTATTCGGTGTGGCAGGTCAATGGCCCGCCGCCTGCCCCTGAAGCGACCGTGGACTTCCCCTCGGTGGCGCTGCCGCTGCCGATTGCCGGGGCGGTGGAACTGCTCGGATACAATGTCGATGCGTCCAGCGTACCCCAGGGAGGCACACTCACCGTAACCGAGTGGTGGCGTGTGCGGGAACCACCCCCCCCGCCGATCTCGATCTTTGCTCACCTTCTCTATCCAGATAACTCGCTGCTGGTGGCAGGGGATGGGCTGGGTCTCCCCGCCGAAAGCTGGATGCCGGGGATGGTGCTCGTGCAGCAGCATCGTTTTGAAGTGCCACCGGATGCAGTGCCGCAGTCGTATGCGCTTTCTGTGGGGCTATATTCGTTGAGCACCGGAGAACGATTTGTTGTTTCGCAATCTGGCGACCGTGTGATTGATCGGGTTGTGCTGCGCACGGTCGATGTGATCGTGGCGGATCAACGATAAGGGGAACCGTATGGCAGACCTCGACCGCGACAAGCTGGCAAAGGCTGAACCGCGTCTGCTGGAGGCGCAGAATATCTGGCTGGCGACGGTTCGCATGGATGGGAGACCTCATCTGATCCCGATCTGGTTTGTGTGGCATGAGGGAAAAATCTGGATGGGGATGGGGCGGGGGACGCAGAAGCACGTCAATCTACAGACGAACGATCAGGTGGCCTTATCCCTAGAAGAGGGCCGGCACCCGGTCATCCTCGAAGGTACGGCAGTCGAAGCCGATGATCCCGCAAACCGCGACGCGATGGCTCCGCTGTTCAAGAAGAAATACGATTGGGACTTCCGCACTGATGATGAGGCCGACTGGCTGCTGATCGCCGTCACCCCGCGCAAGATTCTTTCGTGGTAGGGACTAGACCGGGAACCGGGTCGGACGCTCGCTGCGCTGTGGTATAATGCCCGCTTACGTCTCGCCTGCGATGGAAGTGTTCTTATGACCGAATACGAGCCTGTGATCGGGCTGGAAGTTCATGCCGAACTCCTCACCGAATCCAAGATGTTTTGTGGCTGTCGGGTGGTGGACAGCACCTCTGCCGAGCCGAATACTGCTGTCTGCGCAGTCTGCTCCGCGCAGCCGGGCGTGCTCCCGGTGATCAACGCGCGCGCCGTAGATTATGGCATCATGGTCGGGCTGGCCCTTCACTGCCGCATCAATGAATTCAGCCAGTTCGCCCGAAAATCGTATTTCTACCCCGATCTCCCCAAGGGCTACCAGATCAGCCAGTACGAGTATCCGCTGGCGAGCGATGGTTGGCTCGACATTGAAGTCGAGGGTACCACGAAGCGCATCGGCATCCGCCGGGCACATCTGGAAGAAGATACCGGGAAGTCGTTCCATGTGGGCGATCACTCGCTGATTGATCTTAACCGGGCGGGTGTGCCGCTGCTGGAAATCGTCTCCGAGCCGGAGCTTCGCTCTGCGGAAGAGGCCGAATCCTACGCGCGAAAACTCCGCAGCATCCTGGTGTATCTTGGCGTGACTCATGGGGATATGAGCAAAGGCGTGCTGCGCTTTGAGGCCAATGTCTCGGTGCGGCCCGTTGGCTCGGATGAGTTCAACACGCGCACCGAGATCAAGAACCTGAACAGCATTCGTTCGCTGGTGCGCTCGGTGCGTTACGAAGTGCAGCGGCAGAGCGATCTGTACGAAGCGGGCGGCGTGGTGATTCAGCAGACGATGGGCTTCAATGAAGCGACCGGGGAAACCGTCACCCAACGAATCAAAGAGCAGGCCGACGATTATCGCTACTTCCCGGAGCCTGATCTGCCGCCTGTGTATGTCAATGAGGAATGGGTTTCACATCTTGAAGCAGAACTCCCTGAACTGCCCGACGCGAAGCAGGAGCGTTTCGTAGAACTGGGGCTATCGCCGCAGGATGCCGCTGTGCTGGTCGCCGATCAGGGGGTGGCAGAGTACTTCGAGGCGGTGCTGGCGGCTGAAGGCGACGCGAAATCGGTGGCTAACTGGATCACCGGGGAACTGTTCCGGCTGATGAATGCGGGTGGGCATGAGATTGCCAGCGTCAAGATTGCTCCCTCTGAACTGGTGGCGCTGATCGGGCTGGTGGATGGCGGGACGATCAATGCAAGTACCGCGAAAGATGTGCTGGCGGAGATGTTTGAGACTGGACAGAGTGCTCAGGCGATTGTCAGCGCAAAGGGATTAGCGCAGGTCAATGATACTGCCGCGCTGGAAGCCGTCGTCATGGGCATCATCGAAGCCAACCCGGAGGAAGTGCAGAGCTATCGAAGCGGTAAGGAGAGCCTGATCGGGTGGTTCGTCGGTCAGGCCATGCGTGAGCTTCGTGGTCAGGGGAACGCACAGGTGATCAACCAGCTTTTCCGGGAGAAACTTTGAGGGTAAAGAGCAGCGCATATAGGTAATAATACCCATTGACGCTCTTGCCGGAAGGTTCTATTCTAACAGGTAGATGTACTTCATTTATTGTTTGCGCAATTGCGCAGAGGAGCTTGAATCATGTTATTCGTACCTCGCGAAGAGGGCCAGGGTCTCGTAGAATATGCGTTGATCCTCGTCCTGGTGGCTATCGTCGTGATCGCCATCCTCACCCTGCTTGGCCCAACCATCGGCAACGTATTCAGCAACATCGTGCAGAACCTGTAAAGCACAGCTTCGAATACGCCGGACAAAAGAGGGTGCTCTCAGAGCACCCTCTTTTGCTTTGTAGGGTACATTTCAAATTTCTAAATACCGCATGAAATTGCTTGCATCTGCGGTCAGGATACTGTATCGTAGAGCTATTATTTTATGTTGGCGGCGCATGCGCGCCAAGGAGAATGGAATCATGTTATTCATACCTCGTGAAGAGGGCCAGGGTCTTGTCGAATATGCATTGATCCTGGTCCTGGTGTCAATCGTCGTGATTGCCATCCTAACCCTGCTTGGTCCGACGATTGGCAACATTTTCAGCAATCTGATCCAAAACTTCTAAGGACTCATCAGGGTTGTGCAGGCGAGGGTACACTATGTACCCTCGTTTGCTTTGTATTGAAATTGACATCTATGGCAACATAGTGTTTGATTGTCTATGTTGGCTTTTCGTTAGAATGGCAGGAGGGTCAGGTTGATTCTGGCCGGGAGATCATAGATGTCTACTACTCTTCGGACTCAACTTCCTCGATGGATCATCGTGGCCTTCCTTGTGGCGACTAGCCTGCTCACACAGGGTACAGGGAAGGCGGTCGCGCAGGCGGCAGGCAGCCCGGCGGTGCATGAAGTAGCCTGGGGGGAAACGCTCTCGACGATTGCCGCCGAATACGGCGTTGCGGTCGAGACGATAGCAACTGCTAACCATGTCGATGTGGCGGACATCCTCGCGGCAGGGCAGCAGCTTGTGATCCCCGGTGCAGTTCCGGCGGAATCGCCAGCGGCGCAGGCGCAGACTCATGTGGTTCAGCCGGGCGAAGGGTTGTTCCGCATTGGGTTGACTTATGGGGTCACGGTCAATGATTTGATGGTCGCTAACGGCCTTGCCAACCCGGATGCGATCTATGTGGGGCAGGTCTTGATTATCCCGGCCCCCGGCGCGGCTGCGGCGACTCCGCAGGTTGCCACCGGAGGACCATCTGCCGCAGGTTCGTATCACACCGTGCAGGCGGGCGAGAATCTCTACCGTATCTCACTCCAGTATGGGGTGACGGTCGATGCGCTGACTGCCGCCAATGGGCTGATCAGTGCGGGGGAGATTTACACGGGGCAACAGTTGACCATTCCGGGCGCGTCGGGGGTTGCAGCGGCTCCGCCATCAGCGGCAGCGACAACCCCGGTCAGTGGGAGTCATGTGGTGCAAGCGGGGGAAACTCTGGGAGCGATCTCTGCACGTTATGGCGTATCCATGACGGCGCTCGTTCAGGCGAATAACCTCAGCAATCCCTCGCTGCTGTATGCGGGGCAGACGCTGTCGATCCCCGGTGCGGGCACGATACGAACCGAGACTGTGACCGCGCCAACGCCTACCCCCAGCAGCACGGGTCAGCATACGGTACAGGCTGGCGATACGCTGTTCCGCATCTCGCTTCAGTATGGTGTTTCGATGGCGAACTTACTCGCCGCGAATGGGCTTGGCAATGGCGATACGATCTATGCGGGACAGGTGTTGACTATTCCTGACGGCTCAGTGAGCGCGCCTCCAGCCGCAGCCGCGCCGCCACCTTCCGGTGGGCCGGGTGCGACGGTTGTAGACGGCAAGCAGATCGTGGTCGTGCTCTCTCAGCAGATGGTCTATGCCTATGAGAATGGGCAGATCCTGCGGCAGTTCGTGGTATCGACCGGGCTTCCGCAGACCCCGACGGTACAGGGAGATTACGCTGTCTACGTGAAGTACGACTCGACTCGCATGACAGGCGCGGATTACGACCTCCCCGGCGTGCCGTGGACGATGTACTTTTATCAGGGGTATGGCTTCCACGGGACGTACTGGCACAACAACTTCGGCAATCCGATGAGTCACGGCTGCGTCAACATGCGCACGCCGGAAGCCGAGTGGCTCTACATGTGGGCCCCGGTAGGTACGCCCGTTCACATCATCTGGTCATGATCGCAGTTCACTGAATCCGAACGCCGCCTGGTTGGGCGGCGTTTTTTGATCTCAGCGAACGATCACAGTCTGAAGAGGAAGCGGGTCTTCTCCCGTGCGGGTGGGGAGGCGTGTGCCGTCTTCGGGGCGATACAGTCCAACCGCCAGTTGATACGTGCCAGCCGCCACATCGAGGGGCAGGAGCAGCCCGTGCGCATCAATGACCGTTTGGCCTGGACTCCAGCTATCAGTGGGCGCGGAGTTCTCACCCGGCTCGCTGTCGTGCTGGGCCACCAGCGAGCCATCGGGCGCGTAGAGATGGACGAATACTTTGTAGCGGGAATCAATGGGAACAGCCGCATGCCAGAACAGTGTGACTCCGATCCCGTCGCCGGGAGAAAGTTCACTCCGGCTGACGGTGAATCCGTCGAGCACGATCTCGCCATTCTCGCCGAAGGTCACACCGCTGGGCTGCTCCATTGAGGAGGCCGGGCCTCCGGTAACGGCATATGTGACCAATTGAACTCCGCCATACCAATCTGAGCCAGCTTCGATGGCTCCTGATGCCAGCAAGGATCGGACGAGATCGTTCGGGTCTTGCTGCGCGGCCCCCCAGTAGAGGGCATAGATTCGTCCATACGAATCGAGGAGTTTCGTGACATCGGTTTTGGTGGAATCGTTGGGCAGGGGCGTGACGCCGGGGCCATCGGGATAGTAATAGGTGAAGACTTCCCACTGGTTGGGCGCATCGAGGATCACGGCGGCATCCAGCCCGGCCTCTTGTATAATGCGGGCGGCGATGGCGCGGTAATCATCGCGCTGGTAGGCGGGATCGGAATAGAGTCCACGCAATGATCCCGCCCAGGGGAAGAAGGCGAGGATCGCCAGCACGGTGATCGTCAGGCGGGTGAAGAGGTTATTGACCGGGCTGGTGAGTGGAATGGGCTGGCTCAACTCGATGCCCATCACAAAGCTGCGTGCCACCAGCAGGCACAGCGCGAGGTTGGAAGGCAGCAGAAACTTGAGGAAGGGCTGGCTGGTCGCGCCCACCAGCATCAGCACCCCGATGGGAACCACCAGCAGAGCCAGCACAAATCCGGCGCGCTCGCCATAAGAGAGATAGCGCCCGTCTTCATCGTCGACTGGTGGCAGCAGGCCGATCAGCGCCAGCACCAACAGGGGGAGCAGGCCGATTCGGGTGGCATCCGGCGGAAGTGTGCTTCCGTAAACCACGGAGGAAAGCATCACCAGCGCGCCGACATTCTCACCGCCTCCGATAGGCCATGAAGTGATCTGGCGGATGGCAATCGGAATCCAGGGCGCGAACAGGATCAGCGGGATGATCTGCACACCGAACCAGACGGCCAGCCCGTGCAGCTTCTTTTTGCGGCGAGCCAGCCACACCAGAAATACCAGCGACTCGCCCAGAATGATCAGCGGGAAGCTGTAATGTGTGTAATATCCGGCAGTCGTCACCAGCATATAGCCAACGATCACCAGCAGGGCGCGCCTGCGGCGGAAGCGCCCTGCGACCATCTCGCCGGGAATGGCAAACACCTTGGCCGCCAGCCAGATCGATAGGACGCTCCACAGCGCCACCAGCGCATACATGCGGGCTTCCTGCGCGTAGTACACCTGAAAGGGGCTGATCGCCGCCAGCAGCGCGCCGAGAATCCCGACGCGGCGGTCAAACAGATCGCGGCCCACCCCGTAGATCACTGCTACCGCCAGCACGCCAGCCAGCGCGGAGAGCATCCGCAGCGCGAATTCGTCCTGCCCGGTCCCAGATCGCCAGCCAGCGAGAAGCAGATAGTAGCCCGGCGGGTGAATATCCCCGGCGGCCCCGGCAATGATGGCCCCGACGGGGCGCTCGGCGATGCGCGCCGAATTCCCTTCATCATTCCAGAAGGACTGTGTACCCAGATGGTAAAGTCGCAGCCCGGCTGCCAGCAGCAGAATGACTACCAGCAGGGCAAGTGTCCAATAGGATCGTTGGGATCGTTCCATCATTGATAGTTCAACTCGCAAAGGAGAAAGCGAAGGCAGCAACGCCGATCAGTAAGCAGAGTTCCACGAAGCTGACGACCAGCCAGACCAGCATGAGGCGTGTGAGCATGGCGTCGGCGCGGATTTCCTGTAAATATCGTCCGCGCCGGAAGACACGCCCCCAGCCCACACGTCGGGCGACGCGGTTCAGCACGATGCCATGCAGCACCAGGTGAAACGGGAGCGTCACCAGCACCATCGCCCACAGGGGCGTCCACAAATTCCACCAGAACATTGGATGCGATCCCTTCATGCCGTTAAGCACCAAGGCCATTCCAGAAAAATAGCCAGCTCATTTTCCAGCCTCTTTTCATTCTGGAATGGCTAAAGGCTTTTCCTTCCAACATCGAAGATGGATCACTTGTTTTCTGGAAAAGCCCAAGACCTGTTGAGTATCCCCCTCACCCCCGGCCCCTCTCCCGGTAGGAGAGGGGAGCAAACATCAGGCTCAACCCAGCGCCGCTTCGATCTCCGATACCAGTATAGGAACTTCCGGCGGGATGCGCTCGACCAGCCGGGCTGCTGCGACGGGCAGCCGCCACGCAGTCAGCAGATCGGGGTCAAAGCGCCGAAGCTCGGCATAGCGCGCCAGATACAGATCAACGAACTGCCGAATGCCGTCCCGCACCGCACGGATCTCCGGGGGCAGCGCGCTATCATCCATCAGCAGCAGATTCTCTAGAATCATGGTGGTTCGCGCGACATCGGCCAGCGCACTCCCGACGGTGGTATCTACCCAATCGATGACCCGCGCACCATTGTCTGTCAGCAGGATGTTGGCGGGGTGGAAGTCGCCATGACACACGGCGAAGTCATCAGGGAGCGTGTGCAATCGGCGGATGATCTCCTGTCGCACAGGCTGAGTCAGCGGAGCGGCGTTGCGAATCTTGTGGACGAGCTTCTGCCGCTGCGAGAAGAACCCGATAGCGCGGCAGTTGTGCATCTGCGCGTGAAGCTCTGCCGATATGCGCGCGCACTCCGCGATGCGTTCTGGCTGTTCGAGCATCACGGTCAGCATCTCGCGCCCGTCGATGCGCTCGGCGATGAACCCGTCGCGCCTCTTGACCCGCACTAACTCATCGATGCGCGGCGCGTTGAACCCCACCTCGCGCACACGTTGAGTCATGGACATCTCAAGCTCGGCCTCGTAGCGATCCCACCCCTGGCGGAACAACTTGATCACCCGGCCTTCATCCCATGCGTAGATTTCAGCCGTACGGCCCGTAGCCAGCAGTTCGCCGGGCTGCTTCATCGATCCTCCAGCCTGCGCGAGGCGGCGAAGATCGCTCCGCCTATGACCAGCACCGCCATCCCGATCATGACAGGCAGCACCGGGAGTCCGCGCCGCACGATGAAGTATTGCAGCGCGACATCCCCGGTGGGCGTGATGGTGATCGTATGCAGGCCGGGGCCGCCCTGCCACGTCGTACCCCCGACGTGATCATGCACCTGCACGGTGCGGCGGCTATCAACGGAGTAGCGGATGGCGCTGTTGGGAGCAGTCTGCTGCGGGCCAAATATGATCTGAATTTCCGTGCCCTGAAACTGGAAGGTGACGGGATCGGAATCCGAGTCCCCCATCTCTAGATCGTTTTCTGGCTTCCAGCCCTTGCCATAAGGGATAGCCCAGAATGAAGCGCGATGCGTGCCCCGGTACATGGCGGGAGGCTCGGCGGTGTGGGCCTTCATGGAATCGTAGACGGGCATCAGAGTGAAATCAGGTTCCGCCATCTGGAAGTAGGCTTCCGGGCGTTTCTCCACGAGCCAGGTATCATCGGCGCGCTTGAAATACCAGAAGGCCACCACGCCGATCCAGGGCCAATCCTCCTGCGCGCGCTCGTAGGCTAACGGAGCCCAGCGTGCCTGCTGATCGAGGGTGGCCCGCCCATAGCGCGCCTCGACATCTTCGGGGGCGACATTCCAGTTCATCTCGCTGATCCAGATGGATTTGTTCTCATCGCCCTGGCGCACCATGATGTCGCGCAGATACTGGTTGCGCCCGTAGTTGACGATTAGCGAGCGCATGCGGTGATCGGTTGGGCCTGACCACAGCCCGTAGCCCTGCGCGGAAAGTACGTCGAAACATTCCCCGGCTCCCGCATCGTACATTCGGGTAAGAAAGAGGTAATCATTCAGGGCCGCATCCTGAATTTCGCCGGTGGGGGCCAGCGCGCCACTCAGCACGATAGCATCCGGGTCGGCGGCTTTGATGGCATGGTAGGCGGCGCACAGGAGGCGGGTGTAATCCTCCGGGCTGACCGGGTAGTTGCCCCATTCGGGCGGGATGTTGGGTTCGTTCCATATCTGATAAGCGGGAATGCGACCCTTGTAACGTGCCGCCAGAGTCCCGGCGAAGTTGGCATAATCCTGAACGTCATCGGGCGGCGCGAAGGTTCCAGTCTGGTCTTCGGGAAGCGCGCGGCTCCAAGCCGGGGGGCTGCTGATGCGGGCGATGATCTGTAGATCGTACTGCTCGGCCAGATCGACGATGTTGTCATACTTGGCCCAGGCATCGACCCCTGCGGGATTGTTGCGGCGGTCGATGAAATCGCCGCGCCCGTGGATTTCGATGTCCTGCCAGGGGAACTCCTGCCGCAGCCAGTGGAAACCCGCCGCGCGGATCAGGCGCAACTGCTCTTCACGCTTGGCGGGTTCGACTTCCTGATGCAGGAAGGTGTTAATGCCGTACGGGTTGACATCGGTGTTCTCGATCACGGCGAACGGCTGGGTACGCGGCGGGGCATAGATTATGTTCTGTGCTAACTGGGGGATAGCGGCGATCTGCGAGCCGCGACTCTCCTCGCCGCTCCACCGGAAGGGATCGGCGGCATAGATGGCCAGAGGAATGAGGACGATAGCGGCGAGTATGGCAAGCGGGAGCGTTCGTTTGATCATGCTTGCGATTATACCGGGCTGGGCGCGATGCGCCGATTCAGGGCTGGTTGCTTGCAAAGGCCAACCTGTTGTACAGTCGGCATGACATCATCTATGGAAAACTGCGAGGGTATGCTATGGACTGGGATGCTAAAGTTCGGCAAATGAGGCGCATCATCAATGAACTGGAAATGCTGGCTCAGCATTTGGAGGGCCGCCATCGGATGCTGCTGGGGCGGTCTGCGGACGAACTCAAACTATTCGTTGCCGAGTTAGAACCGCTGCTGGACGATCCAGATGGAGAAGGCAAAGACGCGCAGGAACTGCCCGCGTGGTTGTTGGATGCTCCCGAACGCGAGCCGGGCGAGGAGGAGGCCGCCTCTTAGTTCTGCTCGACGGTGAATTCATCCTGAAGATCGTTGCTATCATCTCGCAGGGTCACGGTTTCCCCAACCGACCACACGGCTTCATCCAGCCCCCAATACAGATCGATGGGGGTGTTTTCTCCTACGCCTGTATAGATCGTCACACCGCCGCCGGAGAACAGCCGGAAGGACGGGAACTCGAAGGTATGCCCACGCCTGTCTGAGATCGTCCATCCTCCCAGATCGACGGGCGACCCCTCGTTGAGAATCTCGACCGCCTCGCTGGTGATGTCACCGGGATTCAGCACCCGTGAAATCGTGACGACTATCGCCCCCGCCGGGGCCTGGGTTGCGGTAGAGATCGGAGCCGGGATGTTGCGCGTGGCAACCGGGGTATTGGTCGGCTCGTCTGTGGGGGTTGGTTCGGGGATGCCGCACACCGGGATCACAAGCTGCTGCCCGATGGAGAGAAAGTCCGGGTTGAACTCCGGGGCCAACTGAAGGTTGGTCGCAATCAGGTCTTCGATGCTCACCTGATATGAGTCCGCGATGGTTCCCAGCACCTCGCCGCTGTCTACGCTATGGATCGGATTCTCACAGGGGGGGGAGGCGGCGGGTGGGCCTTCTTCCGTCACCACCACAACGGGCTGCCCGTCGCCGACGCTGCCTGATTCAGGAGGGGGCAGGGTATCACGCGGGGGGATTTGCGCCGTGCTGCTGTAGGTGGGCAGCAGAATCACTCGTTCCTGCGTCCCCCTCTGCCGGTTGGAGATCGTCAGCACCAGCAGAGTCACCAGCACTGAAACCAGGGCGGGAACCAGCACCAGAACGATAGCCGAACGCTGTCGAGTCATACACTGCTCCACAGGAGTACACAGATGGTTGGATTCTTCCCGATTATCGTAGCATAGCTGCCGAAAATTGACGAACGTCGCGGATCGCAAGCGTGCATAAAGATTGACACGCACTCCTCGCGAAACTATACTCAAGTGTATAGTACGAAATCTCTTCACGTTTCTGTCCAACACGGGCCATCGGCGCTAAGAGCTGATGGCTTCTTTTTATCCCCAGCCTCAATAGGCCGGAGGACACCATTGGTAAGGAGTTTCTCATGGCGACACGTCTATACATTGGAAATCTAAGTCTGAACACTACCACAGAGGGCCTGAAAGGGCTGTTCGGTCAGCATGGGCCTATTGCGCGGGCGAAGATCGTGACTGACAAAGCCACCGGGAAGCCGAAGGGCTTTGGGTATGTGGAAATGGAAACGCGCGAGGGCGCTCAGGCAGCGATTGCCGGGCTGCACGGGCATTCCCTGGATGGCAAGCGCATCAAAGTACGTAAATCACGTTCTCAGCCGGGAGATGTCCAATCGTAGGGACTCATGCTGGCTGTTGAAAATGCTGCACAACGCCGAGACGAGCCAGCGACTTGCTGGCTCGGTGCGTATCTCGTAAGAAAGGCTTTCGGGGATGGGCAACAAACTTTTCGTAGGGAATCTGAGCAAAAAGACCGCCGAGGCCGACCTTAGAAACCTGTTCGGCGAGATTGGCAGGGTCACGGGGATTCTCATCCCGGTCGATCATCAGTCCAATACTCCCAAGAATTATGCCTACGTAGACATGGAGACCGAGGAGTTGGCTGGTATGGCAGTCGAGCGCCTTAATGGGTCGAAGCTGCATGGGCGTGCCCTCA
>JAHEME010000157.1 GCA_024643825.1 Chloroflexota bacterium
TGGCCCAATGCCGAACATCCCTGCGTGTTTGGGAAATCCTCAACTGAAATGATCGACGACCACAAAAAACGAAACGGTCGAAATCTTCGACCGTTTCTTCCATGATTCCCCTGGGGGATTATTCGATGTGTGTTCTTGCTGCTACGCCTTCACGCTGGCTCCCTGATAGGTGGCGGGGTTGGCTTCGGGGTTGGGCCATCTCCACGCATTCCACACGATGAGTGCCATACACAGGACTTCTACCGTTGCGAAGAAGATATAGTGAAGAAAGGTTGACCCACCGCCGATCACAAACAGGCTCGTGATGATCGCTGCGATGATGTTTGCCCATCGATTGACTCGATACGGCAGTACCCTGGAGAGAACAATCATGGCAATCGGGATCTCCAGCAGGACGGCGAACACCAGCAACAATCCCTGCGTGATCTGAATCTCCCCCGTACCTGCCATGATCCCTTCCAGGAACCCCGGAGTCATAAACGACAGAATATCCGCGAAAATAATATTGAACATGACAAACACCCACAATGTGGAAAGCCTTGTCTTCATCTCATCCATCTCTGGTATCCCTTGTTTGTTGATATGAATAGGTTTGTTACTGGATCAATATACGGGGAAGATCACTGGAAAGTTGCGTTCGGTACTCAGCGAGAGATTCTGCTCATGACGGGGTACTATCTATCTACCATTCCTGGATACGCATAGAAAGCTGAACTCGCATGGCACGCTTCAAACTCCCGCGCATGGAAGACTCCACCCGCGCCAATCTGCAACGGATGCTCTCCTTCGCCCGACCGCACCTCAAGCGGCTGGCGCTGGCGGCTGTGCTGCTCTCCATCGGCAGCCTGATCGGGCTGGCGGTTCCCGCCGCGCTGCGCTGGCTGGTGGATACCGTCTTCATCACGCGCGATCTGAGCCAGCTCAACCTGGTGGCGCTGGGCCTGCTGGCGCTGTTCATCTTCCAGGGCGCAACCTCGGTCGCCAACTCCTACATCGTGGCGCAGATCGGCCAGCGCATGATCGCCGACCTGCGGCTGATGCTCTACGAACGGGTGCAGATTGTGCCGCTGCGCTTCTTCGCCGAACGGCGCACGGGCGAGATCGTCTCCCGCGTGAGCAATGACGTGACCATCGTGCAGGGCGTGCTCACCGAGACGCCGACGAACTTCCTGCGGCAGACGATCTTTCTGGTCGGCGGCATCGTGCTGATGCTGGTGATGAATGCCCAGCTCACCCTGCTGATCCTCGGCCTGATCCCGCCGCTGATCGTGGTCGGGATGGTGTTCGGGCGGCGGCTGAAGAAGCTCTCGACGGCGGTGCAGGACCGGCTGGCCGATTCGCTGGTGGCGCTGGAAGAGATGCTCTCCGGCATTCGGGTGGTGAAGTCGTTTGCCCGCGAGGACTTTGAGCGCGAACGTTTCTCCGATCAGGTGGAACGGGCTTACGATACTGCCATCGAACGGGCAAAGATACGGGCGGTGTTCGTGCCGCTGATCAGCTTCCTCGGATTTGGATCACTGACGCTGCTGCTGTGGGTGGGTGGTCGGCAGGTGGTGGCGGGGGTGATCACGCCCGGTGAACTGATCGCCTTTCTGGTGTACATGATGATGGTCGCCGGGGGGTTAGGGCAGTTCGCCGGATTGTACGCGCAGTTGAGCGAGGCACTCGGCGCAGGGCAGCGCATGTTCGAGCTGCTCGACGCCACCCCGGAACCGTTCGCGGTGGAGGGCGCAGTGATACCCGGCAGGCTGCGCGGGCAGGTGATGTTCGACGACGTGGGCTTCGGCTACGAGGATGGGCAGCCCGTGCTGGAGGCCATCTCGCTGGACGTGCAGCCCGGTGAGATCATCGCAGTAGTGGGGCCGAGCGGCGTGGGCAAGACCACGCTCATGAACCTGATCCCGCGCTTCTACGATCCGACATCCGGCGCGGTGTGCGTCGATGGGTGCGACATCCGCCAATACGATCTGCGCGCACTGCGCGAGCAGATCGGGCTGGTTCCACAGGAGACGTTCCTCTTCGGCGGGACGATCCGCGAGAATATCGCCTACGGGCGGCCCGGCGCAGACGAAGCCGCCATCCTTGAGGCGGCACGCGGGGCCAACGCCCACGATTTCATCATGAGCTTCCCGGACGGCTACGACACCATTGTCGGCGAGAAGGGCGTCAAACTCTCGATGGGCCAGCGGCAGCGAGTCACGATTGGGCGCGTGCTGCTCAAAGACCCGCGCATCCTGCTGCTGGATGAGGCCACCTCTTCGCTCGATTCGGAATCGGAGCGGCTGGTGCAGGATGCCTTAGAGCGTCTGATGCAAAATCGGACGACGTTCATCATCGCGCATCGACTCTCCACCATCCAACGCGCGGATCGGATCATTGCGCTGCAAGACGGGCGCATCCTCGAAGAAGGCCGCCACGCCGATCTGTTGGCACGCGGCGGGCTGTACAGCCACCTGTGGTCGCTGCAATTCGCGGAGGTCGATGGGGCGTAAGATCAAAAAACAGATTCACACGGAGATACGGAGAATCACAGAGTACCCCAGAGATATTGTCTGTTTCTTCGTGGCAAACATGAACAGCCCCTTGATACTTATGAGGGGCTGTTCGTTGACTCTCTGTCAGGGTGTAGTTCCATCGCATATATACTGAAAACGGTCACAAACTTCGCTCTTTCAAGGAACGAAAAACTGTGGTTAGTGCCCGCGCGCAGTATAGATGAGATTACATCTCCGTAACAGGTCTCTCCATGCGCTTGTATATGAAGGAAGGTGCGATAGGATATTCCCTCTTATTCGTTACCGGGAGACAATTATGAAAATCCGTTTTGCACTATTTGCTGGTATGCTGGTCGCCTTGATTCTGGCCGCATGCAGTGCTGCGCCTCAGGCCGCGCCGATGGAAAGCGCGCAGGAGGAAGCCGCTCCGCATGAGGCAGGCCCCCCTCACTGGACGTACGAAGGCGCAGAAGGCCCCGATCACTGGGGTGATCTGGGTGATGGGGCGTACCCTCTATGTGGCACAGGCAAGTGGCAATCCCCACTTGACATCTCCACCCAAGACATCTCCGCACATTATGTTGACCTGCCCGACATGGTATTCAACTACTTCCCCAGTGACCTGACGATCCTGAACAACGGGCACACCGTGCAGGCCAACTATCGGGGTGGCAGCAATGCCGTGATCGATGGCATCCACTACGATCTGCTTCAGTTTCACTTTCACACACCCAGTGAGCATACTGTGGACGGTACGTCCTACGCGGCGGAACTGCACGCTGTTCACCGCAATGCGAACGGGGAACTGGCGGTCGTCGGTATCCTGATTCAAGAGGGCGCAGAAAACCCGGCCTTCGATGCAGTGATCGCCAATGCGCCAGCGGAGAAAGCCGACGCCACCACGATCTCTGGTGTGACCATCAACCTGCGGGATATGCTGCCGGAGGTCACCCATACATATCGTTACAGTGGTTCCCTGACCACCCCGCCATGTTCCGAGGGTGTTTCATGGAATCTGATCACAGACCCGATTGAGATGTCAGCCGCGCAGATCAACCGGTTTGTGGGCTACGACGCGAACGAGTAAGCGTTTGACCGAAAGACTTTCCGTGAAACACTAGATCGCATCGCACGGAGAATCACAGGGGCAGCCTCGAATTGGCTGCCCCTGTTGCCTATAGCGGTGGAGTCACACGTCGGGATCAGCCGCCCGGAAGCGCCAGCGGCGACCAGACGGGTTCGGTGTTCTCCGCGCCCTGACTGGTCAATTTCATCACGCCGCTGCCATCGGCGTTCATCACGTAAATATCATCGCGAATCTTATTGATGAGATCGTTGTCTATGTTGCGGTAGGAGGCGAAGACGATCTTCTTCCCATCCGGCGACCACGACGGCCAGAGGTCGTCGGCGGGGTGGTCGGTCAGCCGCGTGACGTTCGAGCCATCGGCATTCATCACATAGATATCCGCGTTGCCCTCCCGATTCGAGACAAAGACGATCTGCGTCCCATCGGGCGACCACACGGGCGTTCCGTCAGAGGATGGGGTATTCGTCAGGTTTGTTGCCGGGCCGCCGCGCGCATCGACGATCATGATCTCAGAGTCGTTGCCCTCTGTGCCACCCTGAAACACAATCGACGCGCCATCGGGCGACCAATCCGGGAACCAGTCTTTGCCGGGAAGGGAGGTTAGTTCCTGCACGCTGGAGCCGTCGGCATTCATGACCATCAGCTCCCACGTCCCGGATCGTTTGGACGAGAAGGCGATTTTTGTTCCATCGGGCGACCAGGTGGGGTCCATGTCATCATCGGGATCATCCGTGAGCTTGATGCCATTCCGCCCGGCAGCGTCGCGAACGAAGATGTCGTAGTTCCCATCACGGTTGGAGTGATAGGAGAGATGGGTCCCATCGGGTGACCATGCCAGCCCACCGTGATCGGACTTCTCATCCACGAACGTGACGGGATCACTGCCATCGATAGTCATCACCATGATGGCATGATCAGAGATCCAGGCGATGCCCGTGTGCGGCTTCGCCGCGGCGCACGCGCTCAAGCCAGCTATGATAAGGAAGAAGAAGCTGCCATAGAAGAAACTCCCGCGACCTGTCATCGCTCCTATGTCCTTTCCGGGGTGATCTAGAAATCTAGTGGAGCACGATAGCATAGAAGAAAATCGGATGCAAGCGGGGTCAGTCAGCCCAACAAGAGCTATGATACAATAGAAAGACTGAAGTGTCGTAACCATCCGCCAGCCGGAAAGGTGGGTCTTCTCATGGCTACCGAATTCACCCTGACCATCCACGATGCAATTCAGGATGAGCGATTTCAGATCGCCGCACAGGGGGCGCTGACCATCGGCGAACTGCTGAAGACCATCGTCGAAGAGCGCGGCCTGCCGAAGACCAACTTTCTCAGTGAGTCAGTCGAATACGAACTCATCCACCTGCGCACCGGGGACGTGCTATCCCCGCCGTCCACCATTGCCGAGATCGCGCCGCGTTCCGATGACATCCTTGAACTGCGCAGCAACGAGGGCAGCCTCGTCCATGACCTGATTGACGAACTGCTGGATGAGATCAAAGAAAACATCATTGAAGATGCCATCGACAAGGCATGGAAGAAGCTCAAGCGCATCGACCGAACCGGGGCGCGCAGCAAAAAGATTGAAGCTGCACGGTACAAAATTCAGGAGACGGCGGCTCACGCGCCGGGATTCGGGGGTGGTCAACCTGCATCCGCATCCGAAAGGCCCGAACTGTATTCGGCGCAGCAGAAGGTATCCCCCAAACCTCAACGCAAAGGGCCGGGCTGTCTGCTGATCGGGTTGTTCATCGGCGGATTGGTAGTGGTGGCGGGATTCGGGCTGCTGCTGCTGATCATCCTGCCGCCTCTCCTCTCTGGCCCTGCCGCCCCGGAGTTCACTGAACCGTTCTACGAAGAACCGGGCGAATATCAGGAAGTCCCAATGGAGCCAACCGAGTTCATCCCCCCGGAGCAGCCTGCCGAGCCAACCGAGTTTGTGCCAGAAGTTTGCACCGATGACTACGGGGCTGTCGAAACAGCCTACCTCGATTTTCAGAAAAACGAGGCGGTGTTCGTGTACGTCAATGAGGGGGCGTGCGTCTGGGAGCCGGGCGTGGTTGAACTCGTGCATGTGGACGGCGACATGATCCAGCGATCTGCTCGGCTGCCGCGCCCCGTTCCACCCGGTGACGCAATCGAGATTCGCATGCCGATTCCGCCCGAATATTACGAGGATCGGCGAACGTCTGTGTATATGTTGAGCGGCCGGGATGGGCCTTTCCCGGATGAGGCGGTGATCGAGTTTTCGCCGATTGACTGATTACTTTGCAACGCAGGAACCAAAATGCGGGTGCTCCAAAGCACCCGCATTTCTGTTTTTTGCCAGAGAAACGATCAGCCCATATCCACGCCAAGCGCAGCAACGATGGCGAATACCCCGCCCGTCTCCGGTGTCACATCGAGGGTGAAGCCTTGCACCTGATCCCCGGAAACGACCACCCGACCGGTTGCCTGCCGTATCTGGATCGAACGGCCCGTCGCGGGGATGAACGGGACGCCTACCGGGGAGAGATCAAGGTCCCCCGTGTTTGTCCCGGTGACCTGTACGGTCACATGCACCGTATCGCCTTCCACCGAATCAATCTGCGGGCTAAAGTGCCAATCAGGGAATCCGGCTTTCATTCGGCCTGCTACCCCGCGCCACCGATCCATACTCACTGGTTGGGGCAGCGGCCCGCTGTATGTGAAGTCGTCCGTACAGTATTGAGCCGCCGTGTCAAGGTCGAGTGTATCGACTGCTGCAAGAAACGCTTCTGCTACTTCTCTGGTTCCCATTCTGTCTCCTGGCGAAGGTCGCCTGTCGTTTTGTGGGACGATGCCCCATGCATCGTCGCTGTCAGTGAGTGTAGACTGCGCCAGGGGAAAATCAACCGCA
Organism: Chloroflexota bacterium; assembly: GCA_024643825.1. Classification (GTDB taxonomy): domain Bacteria; phylum Chloroflexota; class Anaerolineae; order Aggregatilineales; family UBA3940; genus JAHEME01. Next base: position 6,455 of record JAHEME010000157.1, read on the forward strand.
TTATGGCGCGCGTGTCCACTGCGGGCTGCCAGTAAAATGAAAATCCGTTCTGCGAGACACTGACAAAGGTTCCATCGGGCAGAGTCAGGTAGCAGGTGCTGATCGCGCCAGTGGTGCTGAAGTAGTTACGCAGTATCCAGCATTGGCGCGTAATCGGCGTGTTGTATTCCGGGGCGACAGCCCAGCCCAGCCTGTCTTGATAGCCGGGACTCTGCGAGGCATCGCCGCGCCACACGATGCCGAAGCCGCTGATCGGGGCCAGCAGCCCGGCGGGGGCGGTGTAGTCCGCTGAGGTATCCCCGGTGATGTCTAAC
>JAHEME010000158.1:0-5697 GCA_024643825.1 Chloroflexota bacterium
TTGGATAAGCGCTTCGGTTGGTCACCGCCGCTGGGATGGATCGTCCCGGCTGCCGCGCTGATCGTGATGGTGGCGGGCCACCTCCTCTCTACCTGGGCTGTGGTAGTCAATCGGTTTTTCTCGTCAGTCGTTCGTATCCAGGCGGATCGGGGTCACACCGTTATCACCGATGGCCCATATCATGTGATGCGGCATCCCGCGTACTGTGGGTGGATTGCTTCGTGGCTGGCGATGCCGTTTTTGCTTGGCACGCTGTGGTCTCTGATCCCAGCGGGGATTATCTGTACGCTTACGGTCGCACGAACGGCCCTCGAAGATCGCACGCTTCTGGCGGAGCTTGCTGGTTACGCGGAATATGCGCAGCAGACCCGCTACCGCTTGCTGCCGGGCGTGTGGTGAGGAACCTGCCAACGCATCACCCATCACACACGACCTGGCACTCTATAGGAAAGGAGCAGTCCCATGACCACGAACATGCAGTCACAAAGAGATGACCCCCCCAACAGCGGCAGGATCATCGCCCGCTGGTCGATCCGCGAGACGATGGGCGTGATCATGATGGCCGCGATCCTGTTCCTTGTAGCAGGTCGCTGGGATTGGGCGATGGGCTGGGCTGTCGTCGCCGCCACCGCCCTGTGGGTGATCGGCACGGGCGCGGTGTTGATCCCGAATCACATTGCGCTCCTCGCGGAACGGGTAGGGCCGCGTAAAGGGGCCAAATCCTGGGATACCGCCATCATGAGCGTGGTCGGGATCAGTGTACTCGCGGAGTATGTGATTGCCGGGTTGGATATGCGTAACGGCTGGTCGCACGGAATCACGCTCCCGGTTCAGATCGCGATGCTGGCGGTCGTGCTGGTGGGTCATGGGATGGCGGTATGGGCCACCGCCTCAAACGCCTACTTCTCGCAGATCGTGCGCATCCAGACGGACCGGGGCCACAGCGTCGCCACAGGCGGCCCGTATCGCATCGTTCGGCATCCGAGCTACATTGGCGTGATCCTGGTGTACGTGGCTGCCGCATTCGCCCTCGGATCATGGTGGGCGCTGATTCCCGCTGCGCTCTCCGCCGTGCTGATGGTCGTCCGCACTGCCCTCGAAGATCGCACCCTGCTGGCGGAGCTTCCGGGCTATACTGAATATGCCGAGAAGACGCGCTATCGCCTGATCCCTGGGATATGGTGAGTGCATCGAAAGGAGAGGAACCGTGAAGAATTTAGAAACCGCGCAGAAGTTCGCCTCGCTGCTCAACGCGAGAGATTGGAACGAACTTCACGACCTGCTCGCCGAGAATTTTACCGCCAGAGGCCCCACGCTTGCGCTGAACAGGGAGCAGATCATCCACTATCTGCAAATCCTGATCACGGCTTTTCCCGATATGGAGTTTGGCCTGACCAACTTCGAAGAGAAGGATGGTCTGATGGTTTCCAAAGGGCGCGAGAAAGGGACTCATACGGGTAGGCTCGACCTGCATCCACTTGGCATTGAAGTATCGCTGCCACCAACAGGGAAGACCTTCGAACTGCCGGAAACGATCTATATGATCGGCGCGGCAGGCGGCAAGGTCATCTACTATGGAGAAGAGGAAGTAGCGGGCGGCGGGCTTGCTGGGTTGCTGGCCCAGTTGGGAGTAGAGGTGCCTTAGCCAAATCCCAGGAAGGTACAGATATGATGCCTCCTGAAATCCGACGCGCCATCATCCGCTGGACCCTACAATCCGCCGCCGGGGTGGTGGGATACGCTGCGCTGCTGTTCTGGGCGGCGGGTCGCCTCGATTGGCTGTGGGGGTGGGCCTTCATTGCCCTGCTTGCCGCCGCGCTGCTCGGTCACGTGATCGTACTCGTCCCCACCAACCCGGCGCTCCTCGCCGAACGGCAAAAGGGCATTCGCCGCACCGATGCGCCGCGCTGGGATCGCTGGATCGCCGCTTTTGGCGCTGGCTTGATGCCCTTCATCTCGTGGGCCATCGCCGGTCTGAATGTACGCTTTGGCTGGGAAGCCCCCATGCCCATCGCCCTGCATCTGATCGGGCTGGCGCTGGGGATCGCCGGGTGGGGGATGTTCCTGTGGGCGCTGGGAGCCAACGCCTTCTTCTCGGAGGCCGTCCGCATCCAGACCGAGCGTGGTCATTCCGTCCAATCGAGCGGCCCCTATCGATTCGTGCGGCATCCCGGCTATCTCGGCGCATGCCTGACCTTCCTCGGAACGCCCTTTCTCCTCGGCTCGCGCTGGGCGCTGATCCCCACGCTGATCGGCATTGCGCTCTACGTTCTTCGCACCGCGCTGGAAGATCGCTACCTGCATGCGAACCTCGACGGCTACACTGAGTACGCACAGCAAACGCACTATCGTCTGATCCCCGGCCTGTGGTAACATTTGGCCCGGAGGCGCGATAACCGTGATGAATGATGCACTCAATCAAATGGGCTATCTGGCGACCCCGCCGGGTGGCAGCGGCCCCGGTGTTCTGGTGTTACATGCCTGGTGGGGTTTGAATGACTTCATCAAACAGGTATGTGATCGGCTGGCGGCTCAGGGGTTCGTAGCCTTCGCCCCGGATATGGTTCACGGCGATGTGGTCACCACGCGCGAGGCAGCCGACGAGCTTGTGAGTCAGGTCGATGGCGCAGACGTGAGCGCCCTTCTCAGTCAGGCGGTTGCGGAATTTCGTTCTCACCCAACCGTCACCCGTGGTCAGATCGGGGTAGTGGGGTTTTCGTTTGGCGCGGCCTGGGCATTGGAACTTGCGACCAGGCTTGCCCCGCAGTCGATCAAGGCCGTGACCGTGTATTATGGCAACTATCCGGGGCTTGAGTACGATCAAACCCACGCGGCATTCCTCGGTCACTTCGCCGCATCCGATGAGTTTGAACCCACCGAAGAAGTCCACACCACCGAAGCCAACATGCGCGAGGCGGGGCGCGATGTCACCTTTCACCACTATCCAGGGACGGGCCACTGGTTCGCCGAAGAAGATCGCCCTGACGCCTATAACGCAGCGGCGGCGGCCCTTGCCTGGAAGCGCACCATCGAGTTCCTGACCACCACCCTCACATAGATACAAATCCAGGAACGAATCGAGGCGGAGTTTTTCTCCCCTCTCCCAGACCATCGAAGATGGTCGAACCGGGAGAGGGGCCGGGGGTGAGGGAGACCAGGGGTGAGGTAGCAACTCCAGAAGATCCGATCGCTTGCCGCGACCGCCATCTTTCGCATCTTCGCGAACTTCCCTTATAATGGTCGCTCTGTACTCTTCCCCATCATCCGATAGGCCCCATGAGCGACCCAACGACCACAACCTACGACGACCTTCACAGCCCGGCGATCCCTGCCGCCCGCCCGATCCCCCGCGATGCCGCGTTGCGCACGGTCGTCACTGCCCTCGAATCCATCACTGAGACTCGCATCGTCTGGCCGCGCGGTCTCATGAATCCCGGTGGGCCGCATCGCAGGCTGCGCGGCATGATCTCCCCGATCAGCATCGGCGAGGATGAGTGCCTCGTGTTCCGCCGCCTGATCGAAGTCGTGCGCCCGCGTCACGCCTTCCTGATCGGCAACGCCTTCGGATTCTCCAGCGCCTATATTGCCCATGTGATGGAATCGCACGGTGGGGAAAGCGTCGTCACGCTCGATAGCCAGGCCGAAGGCGATGGCCTACGCTGTGCCCGCATTGCCGAACAGGTAGCGCAGACCCTCGGCTTACGCATTCTCACCAGCAGACACGGAACTTCCCCGCAGGATGTTCCCGCCGCTGCCACCGTCGCCGATCACGATCTGGTGTTCATCGATGGCTTGCACGCGCATCCTCAGGTGACCGATGATTTCGAGGCGATCCTGCCCTTCACCATAGAGAGCACGATCTTCGTCTGGCACGATTACTGGGTTCCGGGTGTGCCGCAGGGGGTCGCGGCGGCACGGGCCAGGGGAGTTCGGGTGTTATACCTGCCAACCTCGTGTGAGATGGTGCTCGGCACGCGCGATGCAGCGACGTTCAATCGACTGCGCGCCAGCTACCCGGAGGCCCGTGAGGGGCTTCCCCGCTATGGCAGGCTGACCGCCCTCCGCGTATACACGCAGATCGCCGCCGCCTACCTGATCGATCAGGTGCGATTCGCTATGGCGCGCTAACCACGAGCGTGCCCTGCATGCCGACTTCCAGATGTCCTGGCACGCCGCACACAATCTGATACGTCCCCGGTTCCTTCGGTGCGGTGAAAGATAGTGTCCCGGTTTGGCCGGGTTCAACTTGTATGTGCCACAGAGCGTGCGGTTCGTCTTCCTCATCAAAGGGCGCTTCCGCCGTGTAGTCCAGTTCCATGATGTACATGCTGTGGATCAGCGCACCGGTGTTATCCAGCGTCAGCGTGACTTCCGCCCCCGGCTCCGCATCGATCTCCGCCGGATCGTACATGAACTCATGTAAGTCAATGGTCTTGTTGACCGGGCGTGGCCCTTCGCTGCCTCCACCGCAGGCTGCCAGCATCGCCGCCACACCGATCCCTGCTGCCAGAACGATCCATCGCTTGCCTTGCATTGGTTGCTCCTTGCCCGTGAATGCCCCACTTCATGGAGGCCTGTTTGCGCGGGATTCTAGCACGCGGATGGGGATTGTCCAGCATGTATGCAGATGACCGCGTACTTCCTATACTCATATCAGGTATTCAACAGGTTCCTGCGAGATGCGACTCATGGCCTCCTCTGATCCAACTCCCGTTGTTACTCTGCGCGATGTGACCGAAGACGATCTACCCATCTTCTTCGAGCACCAGCGCGACCCGGAAGCCAACCGCATGGCGGCATACCCCGCGCGCGGCTGGGAAAAACACATCGCGCACTGGCGGTACATTCTGCGCGAACCCAGCGTTCGTGTGCAAACCATCCTCTGCGGCGAAGAGGTCGCAGGCAGTGTCCTCAGCTATGTCAACGAGGGGATACGCGAAATCGGCTACTGGCTGGGCCGCGAGTTCTGGGGGAAGGGCATCGCTACCCGCGCGCTCGCCGCGTTTCTGCCTGGAGAATCGGCACGCCCGCTGTACGCGCACTGCGCCCAACACAATATCGGCTCCCGCCGCGTCCTGGAGAAATGCGGCTTTGCCATCATCGGCGAAGACAGCTACCCGGAACCTGACGGCACGGTGGTCAAGGAGTTTGTGCTGCGATTGGATTGAGGGCTACTTGCCTGATCCGATTCGTATGATGCGAACTGGCGTCGCTTCGCTCTTGCCCTTGAGTTCAAGCTGGCGACGTTCGAGGCTGTCGCGCGGCTGGCCTGCCGCATCGTAAGCCGCATCGCTGACGACGATCTCGCCTGTGCCAGCGGTGGACGCAAGCCGCGCGGTGGTGTTGACGGAATCGCCCAGTGCGGTGATGTCAACCATCCCCTCCGAAGAGCCGACTGCGCCAAAGAAGGCCATCCCGGTATGGACGCCGATCCCCACTGGAATCCAGGGGCCGTCCGGGTCGGCGTGACCTGTAGTTCGCAGCAGTTTCTCCGCCGATTCGATGGCAACTCTGGCATGGTCTGGCCCGACAAGACCCGGCAGGAAGAAGGCGATCACCTCGTCCCCGACGATCTTGTCGATATAGGCGAACTCCTCAATCAGGATGCTGGTCGCTGCCTTGTAGTAGCGGTTGATGCGCTGCTGGAACTGAGACGGGCTCATGCTCTCCGCCATCTGGGTTGATCCGCGCACATCG
>JAHEME010000158.1:5707-6731 GCA_024643825.1 Chloroflexota bacterium
GACGCCCTCGAAGGGCGCATAGCAGTTGGTGCAGCGGGCATGGTTGGGGTTGGAGGGCAGCCAGCGAAACAACCGCCGCTTGCGGTTTTCTTCTTCTGACTCGCCTTTGGTCAGGTAGCTGCGCCAGATTTCCTCAATCATGGCATCATGTTCTGATTTTTCTGACACGGTTACCCTCTCTGGATCATTCCTGGTATCAGTGCGATCTATTATGGGACATTCTCGACTTTTTTCGTGTGAATTGCAAACACATGGAAGTCGCGGAGCGTCCCGTAGCCGGATGGTTAACCATCTGGCTGGGCTGGACAATCCAATTCTACCTTACTGCCCAATAGTGCTATACTGAGATCATGACCTTCACACCCGACCAACTGCTCGACGCCTGCCGCGCGGCCATCTCCGATGCGGCGGATGTCACCATCGAATCGACCAACCCCGTGCGGGGCAATCACCACGAGATGATCGTGTGCTTCGCGCGTGCGGATGGGCACACTCACCCGCTGATCGTGCGGCGCGTCGCCAGCCCTGTGACGTGGCACTCGCCGGGGGCAGGGGGCCGCGCCGAACGTGAATATAACGTCCTGCGCTCCCTGCGCGGCGTGGAGCCTCCGCTGCCCGTTCCCCCCATCTATGCCACAGGCACGGACGAGGGCGGTGACTGGATTGTCACCGGAGGCGTCTCCGGGCGCAACTGGTGGCTGCCGCTGGGCATGGTCGATTTCGACAAAGTGCTGCCGGGCATTGTCCGCGAGTACGTGCGGCTGCTCGGTCGTCTCCATAGTCTCGATACAGAAATCGTCCACTACGCAGGGCTGCCGACCATCACCGCGCACGGAACCATCGATGCCTATCACGAGAAGGCCGCCGCTGCCCGTGATGTCGATGTCACCGCTGCGCTGGAACAGGTTGCCGACCTGATGCGCGAGGTCGAGGAGCGTGATCCGCGTCTGCTCAACGGCGACGCCTCCGTCTCCAACCTGCTTGTCGATGCGGGCGGACCGCTCACGGGCTGGGTGGACTGGGA
>JAHEME010000159.1 GCA_024643825.1 Chloroflexota bacterium
TCTGGTGTAAGCTCTGTGAATCAAAGAAGCGCCGGGGATTCCCTGGCGCTTCACGTTGGCAAGTCTACTTATTTCCTGGAACGGGTGGCCCGGCGACCACGGTTCCCGTTGGTCGGCTGGAGGTCAATCACTTCATCGGGATCGGAATCTGCCGTGATGCTGAGTTTCGGCTGGTGGTCGCCCTGATTCCGGGCGGTTGTCGATGATTCTTCGTCGTCGAGGCCCATCACTTCGCCCGTCAACGCTGGGCGGAGGGAGGGCCGTCCCGCTTTTTTTCGGCCATTCCCATTGGAGGATGCCAACAGACGATCTTCGTCCTCAAGAATCTTGATGTGCTCTGCCTCGTGATCTACCTTCACACGCGCCAGACGACGCTGCCCATACAGGGATGTGTCTTCAAGGATGGCGCGATTTTCGGCATCGATCAGGGCGATGGTCTGCTCATGTTCAGCATTGCGCTGGGTGATTGCTTCGCTGATGGAGAGTCTTCGCGCATGGCGGCGAACCTTTCCTGAGTTCTCCGCGGAACGGTCAACGCGGGAGGTTGCCTTTTGCCATGTGTACACGTACGTATCCCAGCCACTGCCAATCAGAGCCGCAAGAAGTGCTACACGGAAGACCAGCCCGGTCGGGCCTTCGTGCTCCCAGGCGATGATCGCCAGGGAGGCATACATCGCCAGGGCCGTCAGACCATAGCGGGCTTTGATTTCCGGAGTAGCATTCCGGTCAAACTCCAGCAGGAGCCAGTTGGAGAGGAGCACCCCTTCGATGAGGAAAACCGCAGCGAACCGCATGATAAACAGGAGCACCGGGCTTTGCACATCTGAAAACAGGCGTGTCGCCACGATCCACGTTGCTGGGGCTGTGACAGCAAGACTGGCTATTTTTACGCCCCAGTCGAGCGCTTTTTGAATATACCGATACATGACGTTTTCACCTCGCACTAAAAAGGGGTGGGAGATTGCTCTTCCGCCCCTCCACATTAACCCCGGGGGTCATTTTAACCAATGCTGTATAGTGTACTCTGTTTCTGATTCTGCCGCCAGACAGTTCAATAAATCTAATCAAAACCTAACGAGAGAAAGTCTACGGAACTGGCTGACTTTCTGCATTCACTAGCAGGCAGGCTGCCGCATGGGGAATCTCATCCTGATCGCCAATAGAAAGCAGGCGCGGATCAACCACCGGGCACTGCTCAAAGGCCACCGGGCAGCGCGGATGGAATCGGCAGCCAGAGGGAAGATCAATCGGGTTAGGTGTCTCCCCCTGAAGGATGATGCGTTCTCGGCGGAGTCTAGGGTTGGGAACAGGCACTACTGAAAGGAGTGCTTTGGTATATGGATGCTGCGGGTTACTCAGCACTTCCAACGTTTGACCAATTTCCACGATGCGGCCCAGATACATCACGGCAATACGGTCGGCGAAATGGGCGATGGTTCCCATATCGTGGGTAATAAACAGAATGGAAATGCCGCGTTTCTGGCGGAGATCCGCCAGCAGATTGAGTATCTCAGCGCGGATGCTGACATCGAGCATGGAGACTGGTTCATCTGCCAGCAAAACGGTGGGTTCCAGAACGAGCGCCCCGGCAATGACCACGCGCTGACGCTGCCCTCCCGAAAGCTCATGGGGCAAACGGTGTAGATACTCGGTCGCTGGTTTCAGACCGGAGTCTTCCAGCGCGCGGATGACGCGTGCTTCGCGCTCCTCTCGATTGGGCGCAATGCCGTGAACTACCAGCGGCTCGGCTACGATGTCGCCAATTGTCATCAGTGGGTTTAATGATTCATACGGGTCCTGAAAGACCATCTGAATGTGCCGCCGCCAGGTCTTCAGGCCCCGGCTGTTCTGGCTGGCTAACGAATCTCCTTCAAAGAGAATATCGCCACTGGTAGGCTTCTCCAGGCCCATCAGGGTGAGCGCCAGGGTAGACTTGCCACAGCCGCTTTCGCCTACTAACGCCAGCACTTCGCCGTGCCCGACCTGAAAGCTGACACCATCGACGGCATGGACAAAGCGATCTTTGGCTCCGAACAGGCGAACCTTTTTTACTGGAAACAGCTTGCGAAGATCGGTTACTTCCAGAATGGGAGAATCGGGTTCAGGTTGCATGGTAGCCTTGCTCATGAATTCTCTACGAGATGGCAGCTCGTGTAATGGGTCGGGGTGACTGCATGGATGTCTGGCTGCTCTACATGACAACGATCAAAGACCGCCGGGCAGCGCGGAGCGAAGCGGCATCCGGGCGGAAGCGCGTCCAACCTGGGCGGATAGCCTGGAATGGAAGCGAGCGTCTCACGCGGGTTTGAGAGATCGGGAAACGCTTTCAGGAGTTCCTGAGTATAGGGATGTTTCGGCTCATTGAAGATCGTATCGACATCGGAATACTCGGCGGTCACGCCCCCATACATCACCAACACAGAGTCACACATTTCAGCGACAAGGCCGAGGTCATGGGTCACGAGGATAATCGCAAGACCGAGCTTCTGCTGAAGCGTCTGAAGAAGCTCCAATATCTGCGCCTGAATCATGACATCAAGGGCGGTGGTTGGCTCGTCGGCGATCACCACCTGGGGAGTACAGGCCAGCGCCATTGCGATCATGGCGCGCTGACGCATCCCGCCGGAATACTGGTGTGGATATTCCACCTTGCGGTGGGGGGCAATGCCCACCAGGTCGAGGAGTTCTCCGACCCGATTATCCAGCGCGGTCTTGTCGTTCATTGGGATATGCTGAGTAATCGCTTCGGAGATTTGATCACCCACTGTGCGCACCGGGTTGAGGGCATTCATCGCGCCCTGAAAAATCATCGAGATGCGCTTCCAGCGTACATCGGCGATATCTGTTTCGCTCAAGTTCAGCAGATCCGTGCCCATGAAGTTCACTTCACCGCCGACAATACGCCCTGCGGCTGGCAGAAGGCGCATCAAACTGAGCATCAGGGTTGTCTTCCCGCAGCCACTTTCCCCGACCAGACCCAACACCTCCCCTTCGCGGAGTGTCAAGGTGACATCCTCTACAGCATGAGCAGGGGGTCGGCCCGGAGTAACGTAATCAATGGAAAGATGGTTTACCTCCATCAATGTGGATGGAATGTTGGTATCGTTGATCATAAGGCTCCGCCGTCAATTGGCTGAGATTAAATTCATAGGTATGTCTGTGCAGAAGTGCTGGCTCACCCGGACGCGGGAGAGCCGGTTGGCGCTGCTCCCAGGGATGCTTCTTCCCGCATGGCTGCATGGCGAGCGATTTGCTCCCGGTCAACCATTTCTGCTCCTACGCTGAGATGATGCCATTCGGTGCGTGGGTTCAACATCTGTTCGAGGCCCTGGCCCAGCAGCGTGCAAGCGAGCACAACCCATACAATCCCAAGCCCCGGTGTGATCAGCGCCCACAATGCCCCGGAACTCATGGCTCCGCGTCCAAAGGCGTAGTTCAGCATCTGCCCCCAACTTAACGTGGTGGGATCACCCAGACCAATGAAGGAGAGGGTGCTTTCCGCGAGAATTGCCAGAGAAATTGCCAATACTGTATTGACCACGATAAGAGGGAGAACCAGCGGGAAGATATGGCGGCGGATGATGTGCCAGTTGCCTGCGCCGATGGCACGGGCCCGCAGCACAAATTTGCGCTGCTTCACCGCGAGCGTCTGGGAACGGATCAGGCGTGCAGTGCCCGTCCAACCCAGAATGCCAATTACGATGATAATGTTACTCAATCTGGGTTTGGTCAGCGCCACAAGCACAATTGCCAGGGGGAGATCCGGGATTACGAGCATGATATCCGTAAAGCGCATCAACAGATTTTCGACACGCCCACCATAGAACCCTGCGAAGATACCCACAGTGGCTCCGATAAAGACTGAAATGGCGGCGGCAAAGAAGCCTACCGTCAGCGATACACGCGCCCCATAGATGAAGTTCGAGAGAACATCTCTTCCTGCATCATCTGTACCCAATAAGTGATTGGCGCCGGGTTTGGCATAGATATCGTCAATCGAGATGCGGATGACCTCATCCGGGTCGTGGGGGGCAATCTGTGGGGCGAAGACCGCCGTGAAGATCATGGCTCCAAGCATGAACAGCCCTACAAGCGCCATTCGATTGCGGCGAAATACGCGCCACAGCGAACGAAGATTGGTTGCGCCAACTTGATCAGCCATAGGATTATCCTGCCTCTACGCGAGGATCGAGCGTGGAATAGAGCAAATCAGCGATGAGATTGGCGGCAATGACGGCAATCGCAATCCAGAGGAATGCTCCTTGCAACATCGGATAATCCCGCCGTACCACCGCTTCGTAGATCGCTCCGCCCAGGCCTGGCCACGAAAACACCGATTCAATCTGGATGGCTCCAGCCACTGTAAAGCCCAGATTGAGAGCGATGAGAGTCACCATCGGGAGCATGGCATTTTGCAAAGCATGATCCTTCAGGATTTGAAACGTGCTGAGTCCCTTCGCTTTTGCGGTGAGAATGTAGTCTTCCGAGAGGACATCGAGGAGTGTGCTGCGCATGATGAGCATATATTCGCCGAGGAATACAATTGTGTAGGTCAGTGTCGGCAAAATCATATGGCGACCGAGGTCAATCCACTCATCTACCATATTGGTCGCTGATCCGCCTGCCGTTAGCTTCCCACCGATGGGCAAGCCCAGATCGGTTGATCCCCAGAAAAGCAAGATGATTCCAAGCCAGAAGGTGGGTAGGCTCCAGGCCATCAGACTGCCGAGCAGCGCCAGATAGTCGATGGCAGTACGGGCCTTCCATGCGGCGGCTATACCGAGACCCATGCCAAGAATAATGGCGAGAATCTGGCCTGCCCCGATCAGCAGAACCGTGTTCCAGAGCCGTGCACGGAGAATATCGGCTACAGGCTGGTTCAGATGATAGCTGATCCCCAGATCGCCTTTGAGCAAGTTACCAATGTAGATGAAGAATTGCGTCTCGAAGGGGTTTACCTCACAACTTCCCAATTTGACCGGGTTGAGCGATTCGAAGCAGTTGATGACGGGTTTATCCAGGCCAAAACGCACGCGGATGGCTTCCTGCGCTTCGCGCGTCAGGCGCGGGTCACGGATCCCTGCGCGTGCCGGGTCGCCTGGTAGAACACGAAATAAAAAGAAGTTCAGAACAACAACAAACAACAGCGTAAACAAGGCCCAGGCGATTCTTCGTGCCAGCACGCGAGAACGATTCACGATGCACCTCAATGCAACCAGCGGAGGGTAGAGCGCACAGCGCTCTACCCTCCAACCTATTACGAATCTACGGTATTACTGGTTCGATCACTCCCAGAGAACTGATGTCTTCGAGAGCAACCTTGCCCGCATCGGTGAGCCAACCACTGAAGCGGTCGGTGCGATAGGCCTGCACCGACTGTGAGTAGTAGGGGATGATGTAGACCACATCGTCAAAGACGATCTGCTGCATTTCCCAGACGAGCGCGATGCGCTGATCCTTGTCAAGCTCGGTGGCCTGCTCCAGGTACAGTTCATCATACGCTGCGTTGGAGTAGCCAGTCTCACTGTTGCCGGTCGGAATCTCGTCCGTGAGCATTACGCTGAGGAGGAAGCCCGGATCCGGGTCAGAACCCCAGCCCCACAGGATCACATCGAAGTCGAAGGTCGGGCAGCAGGCAGCGGTCAGCGCATCCGGGTCGAGGGCCTGAAGCTGCGTTCCAACGCCAACCTGGGCCCACATGTCACTTAGAAGCTCCGCCATACGCGGCGCTTCGGTGCTGTCACTGGGCCAGTTCATCCGCAAGTTGAGCGGATTGGTTCCATCCGGCATCTCGCGGATGCCATCGCCATCTGTATCCGCGTAGCCTGCATCATCGAGGATCTTGTTCGCTTCCTCGACGTTGTAGTCGTAATCTACGATGGAGTCGTTGTAGAACACGCCGAGGCTGTCCGGGATCAGCGTACGGCCCGGAGCGCCCAGCCCTAACAGCACGACATCGATGATCTGCTGCTTATCGGTGGCATGGGCAAGCGCCAGACGTACATTGCGATCCAGCAGCGCCGGGTGTCCGGTGCAGATACCGTCATCGGGTGGGCAGTTTTCAGGCAGCGTCTGGTTGAAGATGATATCCGTGACGCTGGGGGCGAGCGGCGGGCCATTGACGACAGCCACGTTCTCGGTCTCGCGCAGCGATGGAACGGTGGTGTTAGGCATCTCGGTGATCATATCGACCTGCCCGGTCTTGATCGCCTGTACCAGTGCATCCTGGTTCTCGAAGGTCTGGAAGACTACTTCGTCGATCTTGGGCTGCCAGCGGAAGTGATCGCGGTTCGCGGCCAGGTGATCGAACTCGTTTTGCTTATGCTCAACCATCTTGAAGGGGCCGCTGCCGATCATCTCGGTATTCTCAAACTCAGTCGCATCAGCACCTTCCAGCCCGCCCCAGATGTGCTCTGGTAGGACGTACAGGAAGATCAACTGGCTCTCCATATTGGGGATGGCTTCGGAGAGGGTGATGACCACTGTATTATCATCGGGGGCTTCGATGGTGTCGAAGTAGTAGGTGTAGACGTTGAGGAAGGGGAAGTCCTCATGTTCCTGATAGAACTTGTAGGAAAACGCGATATCGTTGGCGGTCAGCGGCTCTCCATCATGCCACTTCACGCCCTGGCGAATATGGAACGTCCACACAAGTCCATCGTCCGAGGTTTCTACGCTCTCGGCAAGTTCCGGTGTGTAGGAGCCATCCGGTTCGTTCTGGTACAT
>JAHEME010000160.1 GCA_024643825.1 Chloroflexota bacterium
AGCTCGCTGGGAAACAAGCCGAGGCCGTTGAGGTTCCGAAGGCACTACGTTCGCCAGCTCTCCGGGCGGAATCGTATCAATCCGTCCATAGGCAGCATCCGCTTGCGGCACTACCTCAGCAGCGATCCTCGCACCATCTTCGCTGAATGATCCATACTGAATCTGATAGATCCAGTTCGGCAGAGCCGACTGAAACTCTTCATCCACGTCCAATACCTGAAACGAGAAGACGAGATCAACATGGTCACCCGGCTGAACACCATAGGCAACACTTGACAGCTTGTCAACCGGAAGGGCAATTGCTTCCATACCCGCCGGAAGTTGGGCACCAATATCAGATCCAACTCGCGCCAGATCCGTGAGATTATCCGCAAGCGCAGCACGCAGGATGGGTTGCTCGCGTTCGATATCCGTGCGGGTGACACGCCCAACAACCTGTTCCTGAATCACCTGAAGGGGATCTTGACCCGCTTCAACAATCACAGCGTCATTCGGAACAGCCGCAGCCGGCCATTCCCGAACTCCCACTGCATTGTTGTAAGCATCCGCCGGAACGGTAAATCCACGCGGAAGACGTTGAAGAGCCACCACAACCTGAAGGCGATCATCCGCGTTAAAGACAACCTCCCGCGCCTGCCCACCGCCACGGTCATTGGGAGATGACGCAGAACCGGGCGATAAAAGAGTCGAAGCTGACGGAAACACGAAAAGGAATGCTAGCGCAGTAAGCACAATGGATACGAGTGCAACCAGCACGCCGAACACAAAAGTTCGACCTCGGGGCATTAGGCCTCCACTCGGATAGCGACTGTTAGTAAGTTGACCATACTATACCTGAATCGATCAGAGTGTCAAGCTTACTCTTTACCTATTCGCAGCAGTTTCCGGGTTTTCATTTGGCGTCCACGCGCCAACCTCAAGATGCTTGCGATGCGTGCTCTCATAAACTGTAATATGTTCTTTATCCGACAAGGCAAGAAAAAAGGGCACGCGCCAACGCATGCCCCTGTAAATTATCGAAGAATCAGCTAGCTGAGATCGTCCCCATCCTGCGATTCCATTGGCTCTGGTCCAGTAGGAATACTAAATTCAATCCGTGACCCATGCCCGGTAGTACTACCGATTTGAAGGCGACCATCTACGAGAGTAATGCGCTCTTGAAGCGCACTCAAGCCAATCTCGCCCTGCGGTTCCAGAGACAACTTTCCTGTGCCATACCCGCGACCATTATCCTCGACAATCGCATGCACTTCGTCGTCTCCGACTTCCAACGTTACCTTCAAAGAGTTTGCTCCCTGCTCGCGAGAATTCGCCATCAGTTCCTGGACACCGCGAAACACGAGAACCTCTCGATATCCCTCTAACCGACGCTCACGACCCGTCATGATGAATTCACTCTGCACACCAGTTTGCTCCTCAAAGGCCGCAAGGTATCTCTTGACCGTAGGAACCAATCCAAGATCGGTCAGCATCATGGGACGCAGATTAAAGATAAACTGGCGCACCTTCTGGAAAGCAGCGCCAGCCGCTGTTTTCAGAGCCGCAAGTTCTTCACGCGCTTTCTCAGGATTCTTCTCAAAAAGCTTCTGAACAATCTCCGCCTGCAAGATGAAGTTCGTCAGCGAATGGGCAGGGCCATCATGCATGGCACGGGCCAGCTTTTCCCGTTCTTCCTCCTGAGCGTCGATCACACGAATAATCATCTCGCGGTCACTAAGCCCACGATTTACTGAAGCAGACGCTCCATCTGGTGCTCGCTGAAGTGCTTCAATCGCCTTCTTAAGAAGATCAGCCTCCTGCTTGCGAACGATCTCCTGACCCTGGAGCTTTTCCATCTGCCCACGGCTGGTCAGCAGGCGCTGCTGCGTTTCGAGGGCCTCAGTATAGATCTCTTTTAGATTGACCCTGGGCGTCTCTTCAAGAGCACCTTCCACCCGGCGAACCTCGCCCACAACCACAGCGTTACGCTGGGCCAACTGCTCCACCTGCACGCGAGATTGATCTAACTTGGTGGCAATATCGCGAAGCTCTGCATTCACACGTTCTAACTCGCCACCCAATACATCAAGAGCTTCTGATTCTTTTCCATGGACTTCCATCTGACGGTCTACCATCGTTTCCAATCACCTCGGTGAAATATTAGGGCTCATATCCGATTTTGACCCAGCATCCGATAAACGCACCCACCCCCGGCGTAGCGCAAACACAGCTGCCTGTGTCCGATCCTCTACTGCAAGCTTACGTAAAATCGAGGTCATATGATTCTTAACAGTTTGATGGCTTATCTTTAGTGTAAGAGCAATCTCTTTGTTGCTCATTCCATTTGTGACGTACTGGAGAATTTCCATTTCTCGACTGGAAAGTGGTGAGAAGCTGTCGCTCAGGTCCATGTAATATTGACCTGCAACAGTCTCCACGCCCTTTTCCAACCATTCAGAAATCCCCTGTGCGTCAAACACCTGATCATAGACAACAAATCGCCCGCCAAAGACGTGGCGGATTACGTCTACAAGCCTGCTAGGATCCACTTCCTTAGCACAATACGCACAAGCCCCGGCCCGCATCGCATGAATGACCTGTTCGGTATCATCGTATGCGGTGAGCATGATTACGCGTGTGGGGCTTCGTTCCCCGGATAGCTGGCGTGTCACCTGGATACCATTCATCAACGGAAGGTTGATATCCATAATCACGATATCCGGCTCCAGATCACGCACCATTTGAAGAGCCTGTTCGCCATTCGCGCTCTGCCCGACGACCCGAAGATCATCCTGGATTTCCAGGTTAAATTGAACACCCTGCCGAAAGATTTGATGATCGTCAACGATGATTATCGAGATCGGACGGTCAGGTGGAACTGCTGCATTCTGGCGCATAACCAGCCTCGAAACGCGAGAAGGAGCCTTAAGATTAGACTAGATCAGTCTACCACACGCATAGATCATGCACAAGATAGCCATTCAGTGCTCATCCTAACGCATACCAGTCAATCCCCTCTGTTCCTCACCACTGAAGCCTGTCTCGTTACCGGGCATCCTCCCTCACGGCTGATGCGATAGACTGTCATTGGGCCTAGATCAGAACGAGCAATATAAGACTCGCGTTCCGAGGCCACCCACACAGCACAAAAATGAGGGCTTGCAAGCATGATAGCATAACTATCGCTCCAACGGGGGAATGCGACCAGATACTCTGCATCACTTTGCAGAATGAATACCGTAAGTTGGTTGGCATCAGTCATGGAGGGAATTACATCGGGCGAGATTAGCCCGGCAAGATCAAGAATTTGACGGGGTGCAATATACCCTAACGCACCAATATCGTGAGCCGCAATCATGCTGTGCGTATCGGTATTCTCAGCAACCCATTGAGCAGCAGATACCATCTCATCTTGAATGAATGCCACATCACGCCGATACGCTGGTGCACCGAGGATGATTAGTGCAACAGGAAACAATACCAAAGTTGAAGTCAACCATGTCAAACTGGCAAGGCGAATAGAGATACGCTGCGAACGCGGGCGCGCAAGCTGAAGCATGCCTCGAATCCCAAAGATCACGAGAATCGAGATTACAGGAATCGCATAACGCCCGTGCTGATAGACGACTGGCAGTCTTGCCGCGTACAATCCCAGATGAACCAGAGTCCAGATAATTGGCACACTATCTGAATACTTATGTTCCCGAAAGATACCGAGCACTTCCGAAACAAAGCCGGGGAGCAGGAGAATCTGTGCCCCTACCACCGGGAGGAAAAGCTGATCTAACAAGCGACGCCAATACGGAATCTGCCAGAGCGCCTGATATTCCATCTGCTTGGCATAAAACGTGTTCGGCCATATCTGGCCTGCAATCGCATAATTCAGGCCGAAGAAGGGTATAAGGAAGATAGAAAACCCAATACCCGCAGCCATCCCCCAGATCAGTTTGCGGCCCCATTGGCCGGGACTGATGACTCCATACAGCCCGGCGATTCCAAGCGCGACAACCCCTTCGGGGCGAGCCAACATGAGCAGGCCACCCCACACCCCAAACACCAAGCCCTGCCGCCAGGAATGATTCATGGCGGCGGGATCATGACGGCGAAGCCATAGCCAGAACCAGACAATCAAGCCTGTGAAGAGCAGCGTTTCCATGCCCGAAGCCGCAGCCCAGACAAGATGCCATTCGAGTGCTACGGCAAGACCTATCGCCAACGGTTGGCGAAGATTCGGTGTCACAAAAAGGCGGGCCGATCCAAGCGCGGTTAGAATCAGCATGACCAGACCAAGCAGTTGAGTCCACCAGAAGGCATCCATAGAGAGCGCATGCCCAGGAGCTAGCAAGAGCGTCCATAAAATCGAAGTTGATCCCGTACTAGGGACGCCTGGGACGAATGCCCATTGGCCTGTCTGTGCTAGATTACGAGCGTACGTCTGATAAATCCATGCATCATCGAGCGGGAAGCCTGTTTGACCTTTTGCTGCCCCGGAAGCAGCCAAATAGATACCCTGACTGATTACACAGGTACCAGCAATCAGCAAATCGCGATGAAGCGGTGTGAAGCGAAAATGTCGCAGAGGCGTCGTCATCGTCCTATAGCCCCGGCGTTGAGTTCTGGCGTGGAAGAATCTCGTAGAGGAATACCGGGTGCTCGTTCGTCCCATAGACCGTCAGCAACCGAAGCCGTGATGGAACGGTCTTTTGGCGGTAGAGGGGAAGAAGGGCCGGGCCAATGTTCTCATCCAACACAAGGTAGTCGATGCGATAATCGTCAACGGCTTGCAGAAGCATCTCTTCATCTCCAGCAGGTACCGGAACCCCCCCGTGACCCGTATGCCAGAAGAACCCTGGTGGATTATTGACCATCACGCGTGCATGTGGCGAAGCCCCCTTCTGAATCAAGTCCTGCCCTATCTCGGAATAAAGCCGATCAGCAGAATTCCATACAAATGATCCCCCTAGGGGCAGCCCGACTATGCCACGAGCGACCAGGTATCCTGTGAGCAAGACAGCAAAAGCAACAGCGGCGGCCCCAAATACCTGACGCGCCTGAGCCGCATTCCATCCGATGCGCCGCCGCGCAACCCAGGTGATGCAATCATCCATGCCAATCATGGAAAGGGGAAGCACAAAGGGCATAAGCACTCCTGACGAGTGGAACCACCCTCCACGAACGCCCGGCAAGGTGAATGCAAACGTCATTGCGCCGAACAGAGTCACTCCATAAATCGAAGCCGGGAGTACACTCTCCTCTTTCCAATGGTTCCAAAACCCCACCAGAGAGAAGGGCGTCAAAAAGACCAGGTTGACAACCCCTACCCATGTTGCCAGGTTTGTCACAAGCGCGTCCCATTTTGTTCTGAGAATCACCTGCCATGATACAGCCAGATAGTTGGCGAGCGAAAGGTCGTTCGGATAGCGAAAGAGATCGTTGTAGTCCACGAGCCACAGGGTATTTACCCCGCCTGCCGCTGGCATTCCAGCAAGCGCCAATCGGTTACGAACGATCCAGGGGAGCATGACTACGAGATAGCCAACCAGAACTGCTATGCTATCGATCACTCGATAGTGTTTCATACCCTCATGGTTAGGCCTCATGGTGATCAGCAGAGCGACACCTAGCAGTAATAGACCATCAGCACGAGTCAGATGGGCAAGCCCTGCACACAGACCAACCAGCACCCAGACCCACCATCGGCGATCAGAGACGCCCTTCCCCATCATCAGCAGGGCCGATGACCCTGCCACGGCAAAGGGCGTGAAGGTCTCCGTGTTCGACCAATTGAGAACGAAATATCCGCTGAAGACCATCAACAAACCGCCAAGCATCGCGTGGCGACGAGACCCAATTCGCATTCCCACCAGATAGGTTACTACAGGAAGCAAGGCTGCTAACAGTACAAATGGAATTTGAGATGCATCAAATGGCTTCATCGCGGGAAAGGCAGCAATTCCTGACGCAGCGATGATCGAGGGCAATGGACGCCAATAGGCAAATGATGGCGCTGGCAGGCTCGGAGGGGAAAACACGAAACTCCACAGATACGGTTCTAGCTGTCCTGTTCCCTGAGCGATGAACTCTCCGCCGTTGGCATAATAATAGGCGTCAACATACCCCGGTGTAGAGGTCATAGCTGCAATGGCACTGTTGGTCACCAGACCCAGGGTAAATAGTGCCAATAGGTCACGGATGCGGCTGCTCATGGTTGACTACCGCTATTGAGTTCATCCACAGCATAACTTCCAAAGCCATCCCATATCTTGCTCATCCCTTGACTTCTCAGTAGAGCCAATGCCGCAAAATCTTCCGGGGTTAGAGGTTCATGCGATTTCTCTTGAAACAGGAACTGTCAGCCTGTTTCAAAGATCAGCACGAGAGAGTCATGGGCGGCAGTTCCAGAATTCTAACCATCGCCGCATAATGTATGCCCAATTTTTCCAACCTTAGTTTCAGCGAATCGGAACACGACGCACATAGATTGTCGCTATGTCATCCGTATACACCCGATCCCAATCTTGTGTTAGGCCCAGTACCTGAACTAGCGGGCTACTGCTTTCGACCAGAACCGTATTGATCCCCGCCTCATTCAAATTATTTTCCCAACCTGACTGGACAAAATAGGTATCCAGGTATACACGGAGGAGATCGTCATCGTACAAGTCAGTCCTACCATCAACGAAAACAGGATAATCTCGTGCGGCCCAGATCAAATAACCGCCCCAGTTATAACTG
>JAHEME010000161.1 GCA_024643825.1 Chloroflexota bacterium
CCTATTCAAAGCGTGTTTCTGAACCACCGAGTCTAACCGTGTGTTCAGCGGCTATCTCTCCGCGATCAGCACCCGACCCCAGCCGGGATGCAGTTCTTCGATAGTCAACATACCCCCGGAAACAACGACCTCCGAAGTGTCCACGTCCAGCGCATCACGGAAGCGCAGCCCGTCGGGAATCCCCTCCTCGCCAACGGGAATCTGAAGAGATGCCACTTGATCGCCCCCGTTGATCGCCACAACAGCGACCTCCCTGGGGTGCTCTCGCAGGAAACTAAAGGTCGTATCGGCTGCGCCCAGGATGGCGATTCGCCCGTAAATCAGCGAAGGATGCACTTTGCGCAGCGCGACCAGCCGCGAAATTTCACGATAGAGGTTGCGCTCCGTGTCGGGCCACTCGGCGTCCAACTCCGGCATGGGCTTGCGCACCGCGTAATCGTCTTCCGGCCCACCGACCTTGCCCGTCATACCAACCTCATCCCCATAGTACAAACAGGGGATGCCGGGAATGGTCAGCAGGATGATCATTGCGGGGAAGACATGGCTGCGGTCGCGAAGCTGAGACGCAATCCGATGGACATCATGATTGCCAAGAAACTGCATCATGTGAAGATCGCGAAAAACGCCCCACTCCGGGTGCATGGCGCGTTCCAACGATGCTTTTAGCTCCCAGAAATTGCGGTCATTAAACGAACTCCACAGGGCTTTGTGAACCTGATAATCCGTCCCGGAATCGAGGAGATCGGGGGCAACCCACGTCCGATAATCGCCGCCGAATAGCTCCCCGACCAGGAAGCAGTCAGGGCGGATGCCCTTGCAGACTCGTCGGAACTCCCACCAGAAATCGGGGCTGATCTCAAAGGCAACATCCAGCCGCCAGCCATCCGTTCCGACCTCGCCGAGCCACAAGCGGCATACTTCAAAGAGATACTCACGCACATCCCGATTCTTCAGATTGAGGGCCGGAAGAATCTGGTGACCCTGCCAGCTTTCATAAGAGAAACCATCCCCGAACTCACTGTCGGCTCCCCAGTTGATCGTATACCAGTCTTTGTAGCGCGACTCCCGACCATGCTCGCGAATATCCCGGAAAGCGAAGAACTCGCGTCCGGTATGGTTAAACACGCCATCGAGGATCACCCGGATGCCACGCTCATGTAATTCCTCAACAATCTGCTGAAGCAGGCGCGTATCCCCCAGGCGACGGTCCACCGTGAAGTAATCGGTGGTATCGTAGCCGTGAGAACCACTCTCAAACAAGGGGCCTATGTACAATGCCGTGATGCCAAGCCCAACCAGATGATCGTAATATTCGCGCAGTGAAGACAATCGGGGAACAGCCGCCGAACGGCCAGAATTCTCACGCGGGGCGTTGAAGAATCCCAGCGGGTAAATGTGGTAGAACACCGCGCGGCGAGCCCATTCCGGGACATACTCGGTTGAGGGAGAAGTTCGCACGAGAGGACTGCCTTTCGAGAGATGCTCCGGGAGGTCTTATTCCAAACATTATACCCAACTATCGAGAACCAGCCGCCGAGTACACTGCGAGCATCTCTGCGAGTTCACCTCGTAGCAGATCACGCCACTCGCGAGGCTCAATCAACTCCGCGCCAGCCCCCAGCCAGCGCACCAGCGGGAGTACGTAGGACGGGTTATCTTCGCCAAAGATCATCTCGACAAACCCATCGGATTGTGCTTCATAGGCAGCATGGCGATAATACCAATCCTGTTGAAGCTGAATCGCCTGATCTGCCGTCAATCGAACGTGGACAGGCGAACTCTCGCTCCATACCTGCATAGCGGTCGCCAACCAGCCCCGATCCATCATGGTTTGGATGTCAAACCCTTGCATGCGAGATGCCTGCCGCGCCGGGGAGATCTCCTGCACGCGGTCAGTGCGCCACAGACGTACCGATTCGGACACTGCCGGAGCATCTATCTTATGCCCTACCAGATACCAGAACCCCCGATCCCAGAATGCACCCAGCGGAGCCACATCATAGGTGCGCGGGTGCTCGCGACCCAGGGATCGATAGTTGATGCGTACGGCTCGCTCTTCGAGGATGCTGCTCAGGAATCGCGTGGTGATTTCGTCGTCCGTGATCGTTCGATCAAGCGGCGGTGGGCTGTCTGGCTCAACGACCTCTGCATGAAACACATCGACCGGGATCTGCTCGAACGCGATCCACGTTTGCGCTTCAGCGAGCACCGTGCGAATCGAGTCTGGAATCGCCGCTAGCAGTCGCGCCTCCGCAGAAGCCAGTTCCGCGTCAAAAGGTCGCGAGCGCAGCGAACGGAACAGCGTCAGCGCCAACACCAGTGAGATCGCCTCCGCGCGGGAGAACATGATCGGCGGCAGGAAGTACCCCTCCAGCAGCCGGAACCCACCTTCACGCCCGCGCTCGGCATACACAGGAACACCCAGCACGCTCAAGGTATCAACATCGCGGTAGATGGTACGCGGCGACACCTCGAACTGCTCCGCCAGATCGGTGGCAGAGATCGTCTTCCCCCGCCGCAATTGCAAGAGGATGCCAAACAGCCGATCAAATCGAGTCATGGTTCCTTATATATGACAAATAGATGTCATGTTTCCCCATGTAATATGACATTATCGTACCTCAAGACCCGGTTGAAAGGAAAGGACATTGTATGCAAGAAACCAGAGAGAGCAGCTACGGCGCAATTTTTCGCAACCCGTCGTTCCGGCGGTTCTGGTTGGGATTCACGTTCTCCGTGCTGGGTGACGCGCTCACCCAGGTTGCCCTGACGTGGTTCGTTTACCAACAGACGCAATCTGCGCGGGCGCTGGGTCTGCTGACCCTCGCCTACACTGGCCCGGTCATCGTGGGAGGGCTGATCGCAGGTTCCCTATTGGATCGCTTTGACCGCCGTAAAGTGATGTTCGCTGATAATATGATCCGGGGAACCACGATGGCCTTGATCCCCCTGCTCCATCTGCTAGGGATGCTGCAGTTATGGATGGTATATGCTGCCGCCGCCGTCTACGGGAGTCTCATGATGATTTCGCTGGCGGGCGGCCCCACGTTGATTCCATCGATGGTTTCCGAAGAGCAGCTTTCCACCGCAAATTCGCTGGAAACCTTGAGCTTCACCCTCGGCGGGATGATCGGCCCACCACTGGCTGGGCTGCTGATCGCGCTGATCGGCGCGCCGAATGTGATCGCGCTCGATGCGCTGACCTACTTTGTGTTTGCGATTGCCCTGCTGACCCTGCGCCTGCACGAGGACGAAAGCTCCCCGGAAGAACGGCCACCGACTTCCTACACACTCGCTGATGCGTTCCGGCTGCTCACGGGCAACTCGATTCTGCTCTCTACCACGTTGATGTATATGACTTTCAACATTGGCATGGGGCTGTTCACGGTCTGGATGCCGATCTATGCAGATCAGATTCTGCGAGGTGGGTCGCAGGTCTATGGGCTGCTGCTGGGCATCATGGCCGCAGGTCAGGTGATCAGTTCGATTGTGGCTGGCAATTTATCCGGTTTGTCGCTGGGACGCAGCATCGTGATCGCCGGGATGCTGGCCGGGATCAGCATGGCCCTGCTTCTTGGCAGGACGCTATGGTGGGCCATTGCAGGGCTGGCGCTGTTCGGATTCTTCAGCGCGCCACTGACGATCTGGGCGCAAACCCTGCGCATGAAGATCATCCCCGCACCGCTGCGAGGGCGCACCTTCGCACTCCTCCGTATGCTGATGCAGGGGACCACCCCACTCGGCGGCGTAGTGGGAGGGCTGATCGTGCCTCTTGCAGGCGTGGTCGCAATGGCAGGGATCAGCGCCAGCCTGATGGGGGGAGCCGGGTTAGCAGGCTCGTTTGTCAAGGATTTACGTGATGCCGGGAGTCCTTCGCCAACAACCCAGCTTGAGGTTTCAGGGTAGTAGAGTCATGGAAACACCTATTCTTTTTTCACATCATGAGGAGCATTGTTGTGACTTCAGTGAATCACATCATTCTTACCGTATCGGATCCGGTTCGTGCGCAAGCTTTCTATGGCGATCTGCTGGGCTTTGAACTTAGCATCGAAGAAAACGGCGGGTTCAACTTCATGGCTGGGGACGTGTGGGTATTTGTATACCCTTCCCAGAAGCCGCAGGCGGGCGACCGTTTCAGCGAGTTTCGCATCGGGCTAGATCACCTGGCATTCACTTCCGAGAGCCGCACCGAGTTGGACAAGCTGGCGAAAAAACTAATGGATGCCGGAGTCGAGACCAAGGGCGTAGAGGTGTTTGAGCCGACGGGAAACTACTACGTGGCGTTTCGTGATCCCGACAATATCCAGCTTGAATACTGGCTGCCGTAGTACAGGGTAAGCAAAAAGGGCAGCGTCATCCTGCACGCTGCCCCGATTTTCTCTGGAAGTTCCGCCTTACTGCATGGCGGCTCGCAGTGCATCACAGGCAGGGCAGCCGCCGCCCGGTCGTATGATTGCGTAGCCTGCCTGCGGATCATCGCCCCACTGGGTGAAATCCACGTTGAACACGATTAACAGCCGGACTTTGCCAGTCTGACGGCTGATGGTCACCGCACGAGCCAGCCATTCTGACTGCTCGCCAACGGTATTGCCGCCGCCCCACCAAAAGTTCGCTGGCAGGGAACCCCAACCTTCACCGGAGACGTAGCCAAGCTCGGTAAAGCATAACTTGGTACGCGGGAACGCACCGGCATACACATTGAAGGTCGGCTTAAAGTACCACGAGTAGTGATGAGCGCCTCCATCTGCCGGATGACCACTCACCGCATCGGGCGACGTAGCCCCCGCGTTGTGATGGACGCCAACACAGTCCATGTAATTGGCTGCACCTGCGCCCGCCATCCCTGCGACGTATTGATCATCACTCCACACAGAGTACCCATTGTTGACACCGGTAGGAGCCAGCGCCCCGGAGATCACCATTGTGGCCGGGTTCGCCGCCTTGATCGCGCGGTAGGCCGGGGCCAGCATCAGATTCACGTAGTTCGCCGGGTTGATCTGTCCGGCGGGCCACTCGCGGTCGAGGTTCATCTCGTTCCAGATTTCAATGCCATCCGCGCCCAGCGCCGCAACCCCGGCAACAAACTGCACGTAGGCGTTGTAGTCAATCGACGATGGATACTCCCCACCGGGGATGCTCAAAAGCACGCGGAAGCCATTGGCATGGGCCTGCGCGATGCGCCCCGCCAAATCATTCGGACTCTGACCCGGCCCCCATTTGTGCTGGAACTTCACCCATGTCATCCCTGCATTGTGCATCTCGCCCGGATGATCGAGTGAGTGAGTCTGCCCGCCAAGCTCAAATCCTCCCGGAGCCGGGGGCGGAAGCACTCCACCTGTCGGAGGGGCTGGTGCAGGTGTTGGCGCGCCACCGGGAAGTACCTCATTAGAAACTGGTAAACTATTGATGTCTCCATTGACTGTGACCAGCCACGCAGCCACCCAGCCGCGCTGCCCATTATAGTTCACCAGCACCCACTGCGAATCAGCGCTGCGCGCAGACACGGGAACCGTTGTGTTGTAAGGGATGCGCCCCAGTTCAGCGTAGGTTGTACCTGCCCCGGCGCGAAGCTTCATCGTTGCGGTGGTATAGATCGTCGGTACGCCGGACGGCCCAGAGGGGGGAGGCGAATTGGACGGCGGGTTGGACGGCTGATCGGTGGGCGGCGCAGGAGGCGGCGCACCCGGCGATCCTGCCGCATCTATCACGGGCAGATCGGGCACGTAGCCTTCAAGATCCATCAGGAGCGTGTACACCCAGCCCTTGGTCCCGTTGTAGTCAACATACAGCCACGTCTCATCGGCGCTGCGGCCCAGCGCGGTCAGCGGCGTTGAGTACGGGATCACCGTAATGATGCCGTTTTCCGTGCCGGGGCCGGATCGCATCTTCACATTTTCCAGCGGGTAAACGGTGAAGCTCACGCCCTGGGCCGCCGCCACCAATGGCAGAACAAGCACAAGCACTACGGCAATCGCTACCGCACGCAGCAAGAGAGTTCGATTTCGAATCATGAAGGTTCCTCGTTATCTGGGTGTTTCTACCGAATCAAAGAACTGAAACAACACACTACCAACAGTTACTACATCACCAATGCTCAACCGGAAGCGGTCGCTGACCTGACCTCCGTTGGCAAAAGTTCCATTGAGACTGCCAAGGTCTTCGAGGAATAGGTCATCCCCATCGCGCACAATCTGACAGTGATGGGCTGATACTTCTTCCTCGTCAATCACGATATCATTATCCGGTTTACGACCAATGCGCACCAAGTCTACCGTAAGATCCATCCTCCCGCCCTGCCACTGAAGAATGGATGGGGCGACCCCCGCGCGTTCCATCGCCTGGCGGGACATTTTCATACGCTGGTGGGAGCCAATCTTCTGTTCGTACATACGAGCCTGCCGCAGCGAATAGAATGCTTTGGTAGTGCTGGCTTTGCGGGTGTGCTGATCATAGCGCGCATCGCCCAGTTCCATATCCATCGCTTCTTCGCGCAGCATATTGTGCTCGGTTTTCAAATCTCGATCTTCGAGGCCAACCTTCTGCATCTCATCGGCGATCCCGGTGAGGATTTCCTTCGCCTCGTCGAACTCCCCTTTATCGGCATGGCCGATTGCCTCTTCGCGGGCGCGGGCCGCACGCAGCAGCAGCACAGGCCGGACGGCATCAAGATTCGGAGCCTGGTCGGCGACTTCAGCATCGCTGACCACA
>JAHEME010000162.1 GCA_024643825.1 Chloroflexota bacterium
GGTTACAGGCAATGCGCCGACTGTGGCTGCGATCATGACCCTGGTTGCTACGGGCGGCCCGATCACGCCGATCCCCGGAGCAACTCCCTCCCCAACCGGGGTCGGATCATCCGGCGGCATCGACGCCTTCGATGGGGGCGATGGATACCCCACCAGCCAGGAGAGGACGATCACCATAGGGCAGGCAGTGACAGGCACGTTGCCCACGGCGGTTGAAGCGCACAACTGGGAATTTGAGGCGACAGCGGGGCAGAAGATCGTGATCACCGTGCTGGGAACCGGGCTAACCGATCCGCGCGTGAAGTTGTTGGATGCCAATGGATTCGTGCTTGCCAACGATGATGACAGCTTCGGGAATTCCAATGCGCAGCTTGTCTATATCCTCACTGCCACTGGAACCTATACGATTCGCGTCGATACCTGGGGCGGCGGTGACTATTCGCTGGCCTTGCAGTTAGCCCCCTGATTCGGGCCGCTTTTTCTACTGCCCTTCCACATCCGGGAAGATGTGGGCAAACCACCACATGGTTTCCCGCAATGAAATCCCGTATCCCAGATACCAATCTCCGACCCAGATTTCAAAATGAAGATGGGGCGCTTCTGCACCCGGTTTGCCCTCAGCCTGAGTGCCCGTAACGCCCACCGTTCCAATTGTCTGCCCGGCCTTGACTCGTGCCCCCGGCACAACCCCCGGCGCGATACTATCCAGATGGGCATATACCGTCGTGATCCCGTTCCCGTGATCAATGATCACCCGCTTGCCTTCCAACCGATCCAGGATTTCCGGCGGCGTCTGCCCGGCGCGTTCGGCCTCATCCAGCATCGCCAGGAACTCGTCATCCGTCATCTCCTCGTAGCCGATGCTGGCCTTGAGCACCTGCCCATCCGCCATAGCCAGCACGGGTGTCCCTATGCCAAACCCGCGCGGCCCATTGAAGCGGTAGATATCTACCCCGTGATGAATCCCTAATCGGTAGATGCGGCTGGCTCCGGGATACACGCGAGTCCAGGGAGGCAGCGTGCCTTCCGAAATCGGAAACACGAATCCGCGCGTCAACGCCAGAACATCCACCCCATACAATAGCGGCGTGGACGGAGCACGGACGTTAGCGCACGCTTCGCTCCCGGTATCTCCTGCCGGGCCGGGGTATACATACAGCGCATCATCGGCGGATGCGTACAGCCGCCCATTCGTGAATACGGCATCTCGCAGCAGGCCCATATCCGGGAAGGTGAATACGTGCCGCAGCAGCACCTGACCCGTATTCGGATCCATCCCGGTGATCTCCCGCCGCACACCATCGACCAGCACTAGCATCTCAATACCCAGATGATCCGAGGTGCGCAGCGAAAGCGCGAGTCCGGTCGCTCCGGGGTCACGCCAATCGCCTGACCCGGTCTTCCCGGTCACCGTGCGAATCTCCCCCGCCCGTGTGACGAATAGGAGCTTTCCATTGGCGGCAGTGAGGTCTACTCCATAGATCAACGCCCGCGCTTCGTTGACCAGTTCCAGCGTTCCCGTTCCCTGTGTTGTCCACAGCGCCCCGTGCGAGGCATCGAGCAGCGCAAGCTGCCCGGAAGAATCGAAGGCAATCGCTGGGAAGTCGAATGCCAGCCCGTCGATTTCGTGCTCCCTAGGAGCAGCCCGATACGCCAGCGACTTTTGCCCGGAGCCTGGCTCCCAGCGGAACACATGCCCGACTTTATCCAACACATAGACATTGCGAGTGCGTGAATCGACCACGAGGTCGTCAAGTTCCTGCGCCGGGCGGCCCGCAACCAGATCTCCGGGCACGAGGATCGGATTGATTTTCGGTACGCCCGCGTCGAGGCTCACTGCCGGGATGCTGTACAGCCCGCCATCGATCAGCACATAGACCGAATCGCCGCCCGCAGCCACGCGCGAAACAACGCTCGGCATATCGGCGGCTGGATCGGTCAGGGAAACGCGGGCAGTATTCGCCTCGCACGAGACGGTGGTTCCGGTAGCATCCGGCAGCGCGACGGCTGGCGGGGCCGTTACCAAAGCCGTCGGCGATCCATCCGGCAGGGCGGTGATCTCGATAGTGGGTGTGGGAGTGTTTACCCCGCTGAGATGGGTTGGAGCAGCGGTAGGGATGCGCTGTAGGCCGCCACTGGCTCTCCCACCACAGGCGACCAGTGAGCCGATTACGAGGGCACACCCGACCCACTGGAGCAAACGCTGCGAAGAGGAATCCAGTGTTCTCAACACATCGCTCGTTCTGGTGTTGTCATGCGAGGAATTCGTATTCTTTGGGGCATCAGTCGAGGCTCAGCGAACTACCGAACTTTGCCCGCGACGGTTAGAATCCCATTCTCCATCGCAATTCGTGTCACCGTGACGCGGCTCAAACTGTCGTTCTTCGCGCCCGTCAGCAGAGCATAGATCGCATCGCCCATCGCCACCGTGAGGTTGTCTGGAATACTCAGAGACCCGAAGTCACCGCCCTGCGGATTCAAACGTATCCGCCCGGCAGCATCCAGCGTAGGCTGAAAGGTCGCCGTCCCGCTGCCGAATTCGGTCTTGTCCTCTTTCTTGATCAGCAGCGCAAGATCTAGACGTACCTGCCCTACCCCGACAGAGATGCTCCCCCCGCTGACCGTATCCTGCCAGCCACCCAGCTTCAGGGTATCTACCACAAACTGACCGCCCTGCTGCTGCGTGACAATGATCGTGAACTCCGACCCGCTTGGCAGCCCGTAGGTTTGACCCCAGGCATGTGCCATCGTCTCATTGGGCGTGGTGGTCAGATCATACAGGTTCGGCAGCGGAGTTTCCGTTGCCGGGGCCGCTGTGGGCAAGCTCGGTAAGGTGACGTTGATGCTGCCGCTTGCCGCATTCGTTGCCGCCGCATTGAGTGTCGCCACGTTGTTATCCAGCGTGCCATTGCACCCGACCAGTACCAGCACCAGAATCGCAACGATCAGCCCTGCGCTGATCCGGGTTGAAGTCCGCATCATAGCATTACCCTCATCTATAGGAATAATGGAATTTGGTTCGAGCTTTACTATAGCGTAACTGCCAGAGGGAAAACAATCAACGAAAGGGATGAGTCACGAGAACGCAGGGAGAGACCACAGAATTAGTCTTCATAGATTTCACGTCGATGGCCGATCTTGATAATGAGGACGACAAGCGCACCATGATCGATGGTATAGATGACCCGATAGTCACCAATACGCAGTCGATAATGCTGACTCTATTGCCCTGCCAGCGCGGAATGCTGATACGTATCCGCGTTCTCTGCCAGCCACACGAGTTTTTTCAAAATGCGTCGGGCGATTGTCCGATCTATCTGGGCTAATTCATCTCTGGCACTATCAGTAAACTCCAACTGATATGGGTCAGTCATTCAACCCTGACTCTTTCAGAACATCTTCTAGAGAGTGCCGCGACTCGTGGGCAGCCGACCGCAGCCGATCTGTCACCTGGGGCCGCAGTTCCAATCCGCGATCTGGATCGGGTGTATGCTGCTCGATTTCCCAGATAACCTCTAGCATAGCCTGCCGTGCATTTGATTTTGTAGTGTCTACAGTCGTATCGGTCTCAGTTTCTTGTAACGCAAATAGAGCCTGCTCAAACTCAGCCAGCACTTCACTCATGAGATCACGAGCAAGTTTGCGCCTCTCGTCGTTTGTCAATTCCCAGGTTACTCGTGTTACCATCACAATCTCCCTTCGCAATCAATACTTGAACTCCATGATCGGTTCCTATGGCTACTATAGCGTAACTGCCAGAGGGAGAACAATCGCTCTGGTAATAGACAAGTACAAAAAAGGGCGCTCTTCTGAGCACCCTCTCTTATCACATAAACCAGTCGGTCGAAATTTACAGCGTTTCCAGATACCGATCAATTTCCCACTGGCTGACGCGGATCCGATACTCGTCCCATTCGGCTCGCTTGGCCCGCATGTACGAAGTCGTGATGTGCTCGCCGAGCGCATCCTGCACAAGTGCGTCGCTGCCCAGCGCATCGAGTGCCTCACCCAGTGTCCCCGGCAGCTGATCGATTCCGTGAGATTCCAGGTCTTCTTCAGTGAAGTGATACACGTCTTCATTGACGGCATTGGGGGCCGACATGCCATTTTCCACTCCATCCAGCCCTGCCCGCAGCATGGTGGCAAAGGCCAGATATGGGTTGCAACTTGGATCGGGGAAGCGCAGTTCGACGCGCGTGGATTGATCGCGGCCCTCGGTGTAGCGTGGAATGCGAATCAGCGCCGAACGGTTCACCTGTGCCCAACAGATGTACACCGGAGCCTCGTAGCCGGGGGTCAACCGCTTGTAGCTGTTGACGGTCGGAGCAACGATGGCTGCCAGCGCCCGTGCATGGGCAAGCTGCCCGGCAATGAACCCGTATGCCAGTGGCGACAGTTTGTATTCGTCGTTCGCATCGTAGAAGGCGTTTTTGCCATCCGAGACATTCGCCAAACTTTGATGCGTGTGCATCCCGGAGCCATTGATCCCGAAGATCGGCTTGGGCATGAACGTCGCATACACCCCGTGCGAAGCGGCGATCGCCTTCACCGTGTACTTAAACGTCACGGCGTTATCGGCGGCAGTGAGCGCATCCGCGTACTCGAAGTCGATCTCATGCTGCCCGGTGGCAACTTCGTGATGGCTGGCCTCAACCACCATCCCCATTTGCTCTAATGCCAGCACGATGTCTGCCCGGATTGAAGCGGCTTCATCTTTGGAGGAGAAATCGAAGTAGCTCCCCACATCATAGGGAACGGGCTGGATCGGCCCGCCATCCTTGTTGGGCTTGAACAGGAAGAATTCTAATTCCGGCCCACAATTGTAGACGTAGCCCATATCCGACGCACGAGCAATAGCCTGGCGCAGCATCGTACGGGGATCACCGGGGAAGTCTTCCCCATCCGGTCGCTTGATGTTGCAGATAATCCGCGCGCGCCGCCGTTCTACCGAAGTCCACGGAAGCACCCGGTAGGTTGCCGAATCAGGAACCAGGAACATATCACTTTCGTGAATACGTGCAAATCCCTGAATGCTGGAGCCGTCAAACCACACACCACGGGCAAGAGCTTCTTCGAGCTTCTCAATCGTAATGGTGACGCTCTTAATTGTCCCAAGAATATCCGTGAATTGAAGATCGATGAACTGGACACTATCGGCTTGGGCTTGCTTGACAAGATCGTGCATCGGACACCTCCAAGTCTGAGTATCCGCCAAGTCTACCAGCCGTTTTCACCACGTCAAGTGCCACAGCCTGTGCGCGGGTGCTGTCGGCGGCGGTTCAGTGGGATTGCGTAGGGGAGGAAAATGTCACCGCCACTACAAATTTACGGTAGGCGGAATCTCCTCCCGCCCCCCCACTCACCATACCGCCTTCTCTTGCTTCCTCCAGCGCGATCAGCCGCAGCAGCACAGAGATAAACTCTTTCACATCGGCAGTTGCTACCCGGCCCAGCCGTTCTCGGCCTACACCAGCCGCCTTCCACACAGCCAGGAGAGGAGCCAAACACACAAATAACCCTCGCTTTGCCAACGACCGTTGGCCTAAATTCGATTCGATTGTTAGAATCCTCCCATCTATCGTCGGGGGTACACGGCGACGGAGCAGCAGGGGATTATCCTGCCTGCTTTCGAAGAATGTCCGGCAGACTTCGCCTGCAAGGGGATGATCTGCGCAATTCATCGAACAGGTGATGGCCCTGCTACCGCTGCCCCGTTATACCACCAGAGCAATCGAATCCCCCTGATCACTCAAAGCGTCGGGCTTCCGAGGCCCGCACTGGAAAATGCAATGAGCCCATCAAGACTAACCATTGAAGCATGGCCCGTCAGTGACCGGGGCCAGGCCGCAGAGAATCAAGATACTGTTCTGATTCATGAACCGACCGACCAGAGTCAGATACTGTACTCAGGCAGCCTGTATGTGATCGCCGACGGTCTGGGCACGTCTGCCCAGGGCAAACTGGCAGGCCGCTATGCTGCCCAGCGTGCGATTCACTACTACTACACGCACAACGAACCTGATCTTGGCCTTCGCTTGCGGGAAGCGATTGAGGCAGCCAATAACGATTTGCACATATATGGCGCGCAGCAACCAGAACTGGTCAAAGTTGGCGCGACCATCGTAGCCGCCGCCATCCGGGGCGAAGAACTTCACGTTGCCAGCGTGGGCGACAGCCGCGCGTATCTGATCCGCGATGGCGAGATTCGCCAGATCACACGCGATCATACGCTGGTGCAGCAGTTGCTCGAAGAAGAAGCCATCACGCTCGAAGAAGCCGCCGACCACCCTCGCCGCGATGTCGTTTTGCGCAGCCTGGGCGCAGAAGAAACCGTGCGCGTCGATGTCGTCGATATGCGGCTGCGCCCCGATGACGCGCTCGTCATGTGCAGCGATGGCCTCACCCGCTACATTCATGAGGATGAGATCGCCTCCATCGTGGCAAGTTCTTCGCCGCGCAGCGCCGCCGAGACTCTGATCCAGAAGACGCTAGATCGCGGCGGCAAGGAGAATGTCTCCGCCATCGCAGGGCTAATGCGTGACGGCGCGCCTGCCACCCCGACGGTTACCGAGTACTCATGGGATGGGCACGCGGCATCTTTCGATCAGCAGCAGACGCTCATGATCCGCCGCGCCGATCTTCGGCAGTACGCGCCATCCGACCAGACCATTCTGGAGCCTCCCTC
>JAHEME010000163.1 GCA_024643825.1 Chloroflexota bacterium
GTCGGGTTAGTTTATGACGAAATCAGCTACAGAGACCTGGTGTCGGCTAGCGATAGAGTGGCTGCAGGTCTGGCAGACATGGGGGTAGCAAAAGGGGATCGTGTTGCGATCATCATGCCCAACTGCACACAGTTTGTGATCGCCTTCTTTGGTATTCTGAAGGTTGGTGGCACAGTTGTGGCGTTGAATCCTACCTTCCCGCCTGCAAAGTGGGCCGATCAATTCAAGGATAGTGGCGCTGAAATCGCGATTTCGTTGACGCTTTTCTATGATGCCCTAAACTCGATTCGCGATGAAACTCCCCTGAAGCACATTGTCGTAACAAATATCAAAGAATACCTTCCTGGTCTCGCCAGCTTTCTTTTTACAGTTGCGCGGGAACAAAAAGAAGGGCATCGCGTGGAAACCCTGCGAGATGGCGATGTCTGGCTAAAGGATATTCTCAACAAATATTCCGCCTCGCAGCGTCCTCAGGTTGAGATCGACCCGCAGAAAGATACTGCTATTTTTCAATACACGGGCGGAACTACAGGTGTTCCGAAGGCGGCTCGCGGCCCACATCGTGCACTGGTGGCGAACGCGACGCAGATGCGCTACTGGATGGCGGCTGGAGCAGACCCAGAAAAGGAGCGAACACTCGCTGCAATTCCTTTGTTTCACGTCTATGGGATGGTTGCTGTGATGGCTCTGGCCGTAGCCCAGGGAGCAGCAATGATTATGATCCCGAATGCACGGGACATTGAGAATCTTCTCATCAATATTGATCGCTTCCAGCCAACTTTGTTTATGGGAGTTCCTGCGCTGTATAACTCGATCAATCAACACCCGGATGTACTCGCCGGGAAATACAACCTGCATTCGATTCGCGCGTGCATTAGCGGGTCAGCCCCCCTTGCGCCAGAGACAAAGCGTCGTTTTGAGGAACTAACAGGCGGGACAGTCGTAGAAGGCTTCGGAATGAGCGAGGCCCCGACTGCCACTCACTGCAATCCTCTGGGTGGTGTAAACAAGGTTGGATCGATTGGTGTGCCCTTCCCCGACGTAGAATGCCGCATTGTGAGCCTCGACGATGATAACGTCGATGTTCCCGAAGGTGAGATTGGCGAACTCGTAATCCGAGGCCCAGTGATGATGACTGGATATCACAATATGCCCACGGAGACTGCCAACGCCATTCGAGATGGCTGGCTTCATACGGGCGACATCGCCCGTATGGATGAAGACGGCTACTTCTACATTGTGGATCGAAAGAAGGATATGGTGCTCATTGGCGGGTTCAATGTCTATCCGAATGCGGTGGAAAAGACCCTGATGGCTCACGAAGGTGTAGCTGATGTTGGTGTTGCGGGTATTCCACATCCAGAGCGCGAGGGGCAAGAGTCTCTCAAAGCATGGATTGTGCGTGCACCAGGATCAACGGTGACTGCGGACGACCTAATTGAATACGCGGGAGCTAAACTGGCCCCCTATGAAGTGCCACGTCGTATTGATTTTGTGGATGCCCTGCCAAAAACAACCGTTGGCAAGATTCTGCGCCGCGAATTAGTGCGCATGGAAACTCAGGGTTCGTGATCGATCTTACGGGAAACATGAAACCGGGTATCGATGGCTGATACCCGGTTTCATGTTTGGAGGGCAATCCCTACGCAGGTGCGGTTGCTGGCGGCAGGTCAAGTGATGGCCCGGTATCCTCGGTTTCAGAGCCTACGACCTTCTTCTCACGCTTGGGTGATGAAGTAGGAGGAGGCGTGCTTTTTGTCTCGATCTCCTCGCCATTCATTAGTTTCTCAAAGTCCGCACGATCCAGTGTCTCATGTTCTAGGAGAGCCTCTGCGATGATCTCCAGCTTGTCCCGATGAGTCGTCAGCGTAGTGCGCGCTCGCTCATAGGCTTCACTCACGATGCGTCGAACCTCAGAATCAATTTCTTCGGCGACTGCTTCGCTGTAATCACGCTGCTCACCGATTTCACGGCCAAGGAAGACCAGCTCTTCTTTCTGGCCAAAGATCATGGGGCCGAGACGCTCGCTCATCCCAAACCGTGTAACCATATTTCGCGCCATTTTAGTCACGCGGTCGAGATCGCTGCTGGCCCCGGTGGTAATCTCGTTAAAGGTAAGTTCCTCTGCCACGCGCCCGCCCAATGCCATAGCAATCTCATCGCGATATTTGGAGCGTGACATGAACATAACATCTTCTGGCAGAGACATCGTGTATCCACCCGCCATCCCTCGTGGGATGATCGTGACCTTCAGAACTGGATCGCAGTGAGTAAGTGAAAACCCGACTACAGCATGACCCGCTTCGTGATAAGCTGTGATCCTGCGTTCTTCAGGGCTGATCAGGCGGCTTCGACGTTCAGGCCCAGCGATCACCCGCTCGATTGCCTCTTGAAATTCCGACATGTGAATGGTCTTCTTGTTCCGGCGTGCGGCAAGAATTGCTCCTTCATTCACCATGTTTTCAAGGTCGGCACCAACAAATCCAGGGGTTGCCTTCGCAAGCACGCTCAAATCTACATCACTACCTAACGGCTTGCCACGTACATGCACTTTCAAAATGCCTTCTCGCCCGCGCACATCAGGTCGATCCAGTACAACTCGTCTATCAAATCGGCCCGGACGAAGGAGTGCTGGGTCAAGAATGTCCGGGCGGTTGGTGGCAGCTACGATAATGACGTTGGTATCGGTGTCAAACCCATCCATCTCCACCAGAATTTGGTTCAGCGTTTGCTCGCGTTCATCGTGAGAGCCTCCCAGCCCGGCCCCCCGATGACGGCCTACCGCATCGATTTCGTCAACAAACACAATGCAGGGGCTGTGCCGCTTGGCCTGCTCAAATAGATCGCGAACACGACTGGCACCAACTCCAACAAACATCTCAACAAATTCAGAACCAGAAATCGAGAAGAACGGGACTCCTGCTTCGCCACTGACAGCCTTTGCAAGCAGCGTTTTGCCTGTACCAGGAGGGCCTACGAGCAGAACACCTTTTGGAATGCGTGCCCCCAGTTGAATGAATTTCTCAGGCTCGCGGAGGAATTCAACGACTTCGGCCAATTCTTCTTTTGCTTCAACACATCCGGCAACATCTTCAAAGGTAATTGTGGGTTGATCTCCTGTGAACATGCGAGCGCGGCTCTTTCCAAAAGAAAGAGCCTGGTTGTTCGTCCCCTGTGCCTGCCGCAGCATCAGGTAAATCACGAAGACTACAATGAGCAGAGGAACCAATGTCATCAGAATGGTGAAGACGCTTTGCCAGTTTGTGGTTTTCTGGTTAACCCACTCTATAGCACCGAGTTGATCAGAATTGACACCGAGAGCCGCCAGTTGTTCTGGCCCGGTGCTGGTCGGATCTTTGGTCGCGCGGGCGGTGGTTCCATTCTTGAGGTAGACAGTGAGATCGTTTGTGTCACTGACCTCTATCTTCTCAATGTTTCCCTGGCGCGCTTCCCGTGCCACGTCGCTGATGGCAAGCTGATTCGGATCTTCGCCGCGCGTCACAAACGACATGATGATTACGCCGACAGCAAGCAA
This sequence comes from Chloroflexota bacterium, assembly GCA_024643825.1. Classification (GTDB taxonomy): domain Bacteria; phylum Chloroflexota; class Anaerolineae; order Aggregatilineales; family UBA3940; genus JAHEME01. Next base: position 3,536 of record JAHEME010000163.1, read on the forward strand.
GAATAATAGATATACAAATCCGTGTCTAAACCGCGTTGAATTCACGCTTCATCTCCTAAATAGGACAAACGGCGCTACTGCGCCGAAAGGCAATACGTTCGGTTTGTCCCTTTGCCGTCCAAGCACCTGTGCATAATTGGATTATAGCAAATCGCTGTTCGAGGTTCAAAGCACACTGAGCGTGCTACTCACCGGGATAATGTGAAGTACACCGTTAACCAAAGCGGGATTAGCCCAAGAATTGCTACGGCGGCGAGAACTCCGAGGACGACCCCATAAATATCCAGCCCCGGAATGATGTCCTGCTCGAAGTCTTCATCATATTCGTTTGCCGTAGTGGCAGCTATGGCTGGTTGTCGAGGTGCAAAGGATGGACGTGCAACATAATCGTCCATGTTGATTGGCGGAAGGGACGCGAGGGTGTCTTCCGAAACGGGTCGAGCGTGTTGAACCGTGGCCTGTGATTGCGGAGGGGGTGGCGGCGTCGCAACATGGGAGGGTGTTACTACAAAAGAAGATGTAGGCTGGCGGCTTTGCTCTCGGTACTTTTCCAGGATGCGTCCAAGTTGATCGGCGGTACGGTAGCGGGCAGAAGGTTCTTTGGAGAGCACTTTTCGCAGAATGCGGTCCAACTCCTGTGGAAGGTTGGGATTGATGGAAGCCAGGGATGGCGGCTCTTGCTTAATATGAGCAAGGGCCAGATCGCGGCTGTCTGTTCCTGCGAAAGGAAGTTTTCCAGTGAGCAGTTCAAACAGCACGATGCCTATCGAATATACATCCGATGCAGGCGTGCATCCCTCTCCTAACGCCTGCTCTGGCGAGAAGTAGTGGGGGCTGCCCCAGACAGTGTCCTCTGCTTCTTGCTGCGCACCAGAAAGTGCGCGTGCGATCCCGAAATCCGTCACTTTGATGCTGTTTTCAGGGGTAACCAGAATATTCTGAGGCTTAATGTCACAGTGTACCAGCCCGGCCCGATGAGCATAGCCGACCCCTTTACATACCTCAATGATGACCGCCAGTGCTGCATCAACATCGAAAGCACCTTTCGCGCGGATCATCCGCTTAAGATCCTGACCGGGGACGTATTCCATCACAATATAGTGAGTCTTTGGCCCGTCCTGTCCAACATCATGAACCGTTACGATATTCGGGTGGCTGAGGTTCGCGGCTGATTGCGCTTCACGCTTGAAGCGGATCAGAAATTCTGGGTCATCGACCAGGCTGGGGCGCAGAATCTTAGCCGACACGATGCGGTTGAGTTCCAGGTCTTGTGCCCGGTAGATGACGGCCATGCCGCCAGTACCAATTTGCTCGATCAGACGGTAGCGGTCGTTGAGGATTGGGTTTTCAGACATAAGTCAATTCTACTCACATTCTGGGAAGGTTCAAATAGTTGTACTCAGGATCATATGGTTTTCAAGAGTCTGTCTCCACGCTTCAGGAATTCGGCGAACTTGCCCCTGCCTGTCGATGCAAACATGCTTGGATGTTCCGGTAACAAGGACTTGCCGGTTTTCTGCATTGATAATTTCGTACCCGTAAATTAGGCTTCGGCTTCGCAACTCCTCGATCCATGTGCGTACAGCGATTCTCTGATCATAGCGGGCCGATGCCAGATACTTTGCTTGAATCTCCGTGACCGCCAATGAGAAGCCCGCATCTTCTAAGACTGAGTATGATGCCCCAAACTGCCGTCCTAATTCGCTGCGACCTTCTTCAAGGTAAACAATATAGGCGGCATGATGCACAATCTGCATCTGGTCAGTCTCTGCAAAACGAACCCGGAAGGTTGTTTCGGCAATCCGGCGATTTTCAGGTGGCATCGCGCGTTTTTAGAGTGCTCCTTCACGGGCAAGAATATCACGAAGTAGACTTTTGCGGGCAGACCCGCTCAGCAATTCGAGTTTGCGGATGCCCAGCGGATCAATGATCTCACGGAGAAGATGGACTTTCTCTTCTGTAGGTGCTGGCGTTTCATGGACGTCCTCTGCAATCGTTAGCTGGAAGCCAGTTTTCTTTTGAATGGTGTCAATGCTTACACCAGAATGATAGCTAGTCAGCCGCATGTGGCCTTCTGCCCAGTCAAATTCGCCTAGATTGGTGATGCAGTAGCGCGGCCCCGCCCCGCGATCCCGGTTGGTGACGTGCCCCAGCCCGCTAATGAAATCAACTGTCTCCACAAAGGTGATCCGTGAATGGCGCGGTACATAAATGTAGATATCGTCTACGTAGGTTGTTACGTCTGGAATACCTCCAGCCCCAGGAAGACGCAGGCGTGGCGCATCACGCGATACCCCAAACTGAAAATTATTGAAGTTTCCCTGTGCATCGATTTGCCCAGGTCGGAAGAACTCCCGAAAAGGATGGGTTGGAAGGACTTCGGTCACTACTCTGGCAAAGCCCATACGAACCACCGCTTTACCAAGCCATAGCTCCTCTGCCCGCGCCAGGCCCAGAGGCGCCCAATCTTCACACATTGCCTGACCAATAGCCGAGGCAAAGCGCATGTGCGGAGCATGGGTCAACCGGGCCAGAAGATAGCCAGCAGCTACTAACGGAGTGGCTAGTCCCTGGCCGACAAGATTGCCATCTTCGATCTGATGAGCAATGCGTGCGCTGATTAGTTCATCAATAGTGTAGTCATGACTCTGATTCATTCGTGTCATGGTAGCATACTGCTACGCACTTGTCATACGCTGGACAAATGGATTATTGCACACACATTGCTGCCTACTGTAGACTACGCTGTATGATTTACTTGAGAGGATTCTATGAGTGAGCTTGAACGTGCCCAGGCCCTTTTCTATGGACTGGCGCTTGGGGACGCCCTTGGTGGCCCCATTGAGTTTCTCCGTATGGAGAAGATCGCCATCATTTATGGGGAAGATGGCATTCAGGAGCCGCCCTCTCCGGCAGTGATTACCGATGAAACTCAGACATCAGCGGCGATTGCGGAGGCTCTGGTAGAGGCAGGTCTCGAAGACCTCGACAGCGTAATGGATGCGATCTCCCGCAATCTGATTGCGTGGAGCAATTCGGCGGAGAATACACGCGCCCCCGGGCACACGGTAACGGAGGCCATTCGCACGCTGGAAGCGGGTGTCTCCTGGCGGGAAGCCGGGGTTGCTACGGCCA
>JAHEME010000164.1 GCA_024643825.1 Chloroflexota bacterium
ATCGGCGACTGGCTGGATAGCACGGGCGATCCGCGCCCTGGCGTGAGCCTGCGCGAAGACGGCATGCCCGATCTGATCTGGTGCCCGGTCGATTCCGGTGAGGAGCTTGTTGGCGATTCCCCTGACCCGGTGCATGTCAATCGATTTTATCTGGCGCGCTATCCGGTGACCTGGGCGCAGTACCGCATCTTTCTGGAAGCAGGCGATGGTCACAGCGACCCGCGCTGGTGGGAGGGTCTGCGCCGCCGCCCGGAGTATGACCGCGAAGCCGATCTGCTGGATAACCAGCCCGCGCAGGAAGTCTCGTGGTATGACGCCATCGCCTACTGCCGATGGCTGAGTGCGTGCATGGACTACGATGTCCGCTTGCCCACCGAAGCCGAATGGCAGCATGCCGCCACCGGAGGCGACCCGGATCGGTTGTTCCCCTGGGGCCGCGATGCGGGTTCCGCGCATCTGGGGTATGCCAACACGCGCGAAAGCCTCCTGAGGCGCGTCACTGCGGTTGGGCTGTATCCACTGGGCGAGTCGCCATTCGGCGCGCTGGATATGGCAGGCACAGTCCTGGAGTGGTGTTCAGATGGCTACATCGGGGCCGCTAACAGTGACGAAGAAGATCAGGAACGCCGTGTGCTGCGCGGCGGATCGTGGTTCCTGATTCTGAGCTATGCGCGGACGATGTTCCGCACCGCCCACGATCCCTATCTGCGGTTCAATTCAGTGGGGTTCCGGCTGGTCGCCGATTCGCTGGAGCCGCGCCCGAAGCCAGTCTATGAGCCAGTGGTCGAAGAAGATGGCTCCGAGCCGGAAGACGAGAACTCGGAGTCGGTTTCTGCTGTGGAGTCTTGAAAAGGAAGCTTCCCGTGAATCACAAACATACAGTTCCCCTGATGCCTGCATTGATCGTTCTCTTATCGGCATTGGCGTGTACAGTTGGGCCGCAGGGAGTCGTCGATAATCAGGCCACTATCGATGCTGCCGTCGCGCTGACCGTCGGCGCATCGGCGGGAGACGCAGCGGTCAGCCCGACCACGACCTCGGCCCCGCCAACGGCTCAATCATCCACTACGTCAGCCTCAACGACTGCACCCACCAGCGCGCCACCCACCATCACAAATACAAGCGCACCCACGAATACCCCGCCGCCGACAGCCGTTCCTCGCACCCTATTCACCCCACAAAATGCGCTCAAATTGCAACCGATCATGCTTTCCGGCTTGTCGGCGAACGTGCAAGGGATGGGCTGGTCGCCAGATAGTAGGCTGCTGGCGGTCGGCGTGCAGAGTGGAATCGAGGTGATCAACCCGGTCACCAATGCGCGCCCATACAATCTGATCGCCACTGGGCCGAGCTATGCAGTGCGCTTCTCGCCCGATGGCGCGGTGCTGGGCATCGAGCTTCCTGGCTCGTCGGTTCGCCTGTGGGATCTGACGCGCAACATTGCCCTCAGTACATGGGATGAACGTTTCAGCAGCGCAGCAGAGATCGCCTTTTCACCCGATAAGCTGATCGTCGCTGTCTCTGATGAAGCTGGCATGGTCGACCTGTGGAACTCGAACACCGCCGAGATCATTCGAAGCATCGATGTGACCGATAGCTTCACCGACTTCACGACTGTGAACGGCTTGGAATTCTCCCCGGATGGGAGCCGCTTTGTCGTGTTCGGACAGTCGGAAGGTATCCCACATGTGTATATCTTCGACACGGCAACGGGAGACGCGATTGATGACTACAACCCGCAGGGATTGCTCGCCGGGCCTGTAGCCTATCCCGTGCTGCCCCCGAACTGGCGCTACATCGCGTGGGTCTCTCGCGGAACGGTGCTTCTCATCGATCCCACCACACATAACGAGGTGGCTCGCTTCAACCATGAGGATTTTGTGACCGGAGTGAGTTTCACGCCCAACGCCGATCTCATGGTAACATCGTCGCTCAAGACGCTGAACAACATTCCCTCGAATGTAGTCAGTTTCTGGAATACCCAGACCGGGGCGTTGATCGGCGATCAGCCGGGCTTCACCTCGCCGCCTGTGCTGGCGTTCTCCCCAGATGGGACGCTGCTGGCAACGGGTTCCGAGAACTACGTTGAGACGTGGATCATTGGGCAATAGCGGGTTTCTTTCTCAAGGAGGGTATTCCCATGAACGGAAAGAAGGGTAGCGAGCCAACGCTGCATCAATTGAAGGTCACGCTGAACGGCACGAAGCCCCCGATCTGGCGGCGCATTCAGGTAGAGAGTGATCTTCCCCTCAATGCGCTTCACAATGTCTTGCAGATCGTGATGGGGTGGGACGATTCGCATCTGCATATGTTCAAGGTTGGGAATGCCATTTACTCAGCGATGAACCCGGAAATGGGGCTGGACATGGGTATCGGTGAGCAGGACGAGACCGAGGCGACGCTGGCGGATATCGCGCCGAAGGAAGGGGCGAAGTTTGTCTACGAGTATGACTTCGGGGATAGCTGGAACCATACCGTCATTGTCGAGAAAATCCTTCCCGATAATGGCGATGTCGAGCTTCCGCGTATGTTGACTGGAAAACGCGCCTGTCCACCAGAAGATTGTGGCGGCGTATGGGGATACGCCGATTTATTGGAAGTGCTGGCTGACCCCAAGAACCCGGAGTACGCGGATCGCCTCGAATGGTTAGGCTACGACTATGACCCCGAAGAATTCGATATTGATGCGATCAACCAGCAGCTTAAGATGGTAGAGAGTTTTCCTGACATTCTAACCCAGGAGACCATCGATATGATGGTTGACCTCAGTCTTACGGAGATTGAGCGAGCGACGACGGGGGCTGAGTACACGCGCGGCAGTGGGAGCTTTGTGCTCAAACTGGAAGGGTCCGCTACCGCCTTCGCTTCGCTGGTGCAGGTCATCCTCGCCGAATATGGCAACCTTGAGAATGTGAAGTTCGTGATCGAGTTAGGCCCCGGCAAGGACGATCCCCTGATCGTCCGTATGACGGGCGACGCTGAGGAAATCGACGATCTTTGGCTGCTTCTTGGGCCAGATGAGGACTGAGAATAGCTTTTGCAAGTGGCTGTCGCAAGGAACCAGAGGAGTGAGGTAAATCGATGTCCGTTTTAGAAACATCCCCGCCAGAGCGGGGGCCGCGTATGGATCGCGCGGTTGGTATGTTCTTTGCGCTGGCCTATGCGCTGGCATGGCTCCCCTTTCTGATCCTCCACCTGATCGGGCAGAGTGCCGGGGTCAGCGCCGTCGAACTCGACCGCATGGCCGAGACGACGTTCAACCTTTCTTCGCTACGTGGTCAGCTTCCCGTCCCGATTCCCGTAGTCTGGCTGCTGACGCGGATCGTCAACTGTGCGCCCACGCTGGCGGGGATCATCATGGCGGCGGTTGTAGCAGGGCGGGCCGGGCTGCGCGATCTGCTGACGCGGCAGGTTCGCTGGCGCGTTCCGGTAAAGTGGGTTGTGCTGGCGCTGCTGGGGCCGTTCGTGATCGGGGCGGCGGCGGTGGCCCTCAGCGTTGTGATCGGCGGCGAGATCGGGCCGATGGCGTTTCCACTGATGCAGGTTCCACTGGTCTTTGGCATGTGGATCGTGGTGCGCTTCTTTCTCGGTGGTGGGCTTGGAGAGGAGGCAGGCTGGCGCGGGTTTGCCCTGCCACGAATGCTCGCCCATCGTGGCCCTGTGAGCGCGAGTCTGATTGTCGGGCTGGTGATCTATATTCTGCTGGTGCTTGTGCTGGGTATCCTGTCAGCGGTGGCGCTGCGCAGGATGGAACCTACTGAAGCCCTCTTGGATGTTGTAGAACATGACCCCATTTGATTTCGTCACGTTCCCGGAACTGGAGACAGAACGGCTGCTCCTGCGACGTATCACTCCCCACGATGCAGACGCGTGGCTGGCGGCATGGAATCATCCTGATGTGATGCGCTATCTGGTTGATTTTGAACACACCACGACAGACCTTGAGGAGGTGAAGGAGATCATTCAGTGGGCGGATGACATCTTCGCTCAGAAGTCCGGTCTGCGTTGGGCAGTGGCTTTGAAGCCAGCATCTACCATGATCGGGTCGTGTGGATTTCACCTCTACAGTCGAACCAATCGCTTGGCGGAGATCGGGTATGAACTCCACCATGAGTACTGGCGGCGTGGCATCATGACAGAGGCGTTAGAGGCTGTTCTGCGCTTCGGGTTTGATCGGTTGGATTTGCATCGCATCGAAGCGAATGTCACCGTTGGCAACGAAGCCTCAGCGGGTTTGCTGCGCAGCCTGGGTTTCGCAGACGAAGGTACCTGGCGGGATAAGGTCTACGCGCGCAATCAGTTCTATGACCTGTGGCAGTTTTCCATCCTGGAGGACGAAGTTCGCGGCAAGTAATTGAGATTCTGCATCCCCATCGAAAGATGAAGACTCCTGGTATGGATATCAACCGCTGGTCTAACGTGAAACGGTTTCGGATGCTCGGCCTGAGGCGAATGCTCTCTGCGCCCCTGAGAAGCCTGCCGCATTTTCTGATTATCGGGGCGATGAAAAGTGGCACCACCTCCCTGTATACCTATCTCATCCAGCATCCACAGGTGGTGCGGGGCATGCGTAAAGAAGTGCACTTATTTGATAACGCTCCCCGGCTCGGTTTCTTGTATCGTGCATACTTCCCGCTACGCATGAACCTTCGCGATTACAAGATCACCGGGGAAGCTACACCGCGCTACATCACCCGCATCGAGTATGCGCAACACGCAGCAAAGATCGTTCCTTCCGCAAAGATCATCGTGCTGCTCAGGAATCCGGTAGAACGCGCCTATTCCCACTTCAAACATGCAGAGCGGATAGTAGGCAGGGCACTGGATTTTGAGGAGATGGTTCAGCAGGAGATCGAGGCGCTTGGTCAACCCGACTATGATCTCCCGGAATACTGGGAAGCAGAAGCCCATCTGGTGAAGCGAGGACTCTACGCGGCGCAGATTCGCGATTGGCTGCAATTCTTCCCGCGTGATCAGGTGTTGATCCTCCAGGCCGAAAAACTGTTTGACGACCCGCAGACCATCACCGCTGCTGTCTGCACGTTTCTGGGGATTGACGAAGATCCAACAGAGACGTTTACCTATGCTGCCAGAAATACCTCAGAATCACGTGGCTCTAACGCCCCCCCCCATGTCTACCGAGATACAAAACCTTCTGTACCGATACTATCAACCACACAATGAAGAACTCTTCAGCTTGATCGGGGAAAGGTATGACTGGCCCGTCAGCGCGCTCTGAGCAGCATAGCTACAGGTGCGCTTGTGCATGAATTTCGTCAAGCAGATCGGTCATCTTGTTGGCAAACACTTCTACGTGGGGAGAATGCAGCATAGTTTCATGGTCGCCAGGAATCTCGATCAGATCGACGCTGCCGCTGACCCACCCCTGCCACACTGGAACCGGATCTGCGCGCTCCATCTTCATCTGCTCTGTGCGAAAGAGGACGACGCTGCCCTGATAAGGTTTGAATTTGTATCGCTTCGCCGCACTGTCTGCCGCGATCTTGACCCGCCTTTCGGGGGAAATCGATGGATCATCGATCTCAGCCGGACGTCCGGTTAGGCGTTGAATCCGTTTCACAACCTGAAAGCGCCACAGACGACCAATGAGCCGCATCAGATACAGGAAACCTGCTGGCAGCGACCGTTTACGAATCTCCTGCCAGTGGCTGGCAGCGCGGGATTCAGCTTTCACGTCATCGAACGAGCTTGGTTCACCCCTGCTTCCGGGCAGGAGAGGCGTCACGGTGGCATCCAGTGGGGCAACCAGTGCGATCTGCGCTCCCTGCGCCTGAAGCTGGCAGGCCATTTCAAAGGCGATCTTGCCTCCCAGCGAAAACCCGGAGAGGTAATATGGGCCTTCCGGCTGAAAGGTCCTGATCTCGCGGACGTACTGTGTCGCCATCTCCTCGATAGAGATCAGGGGAGGTGTTACTCCGTCGAGTCCCTGCGCGCGCAGCCCGTAGACGGGCTGATCAGGGCCAAGCAGTGACGCGAACTGATGATAGATCATCACATGTCCGCCCAGACCATGCACACAGTAGAGTGGGGGGAGGCTCCCGCCCGCTTGCAAGGGAACCAGCGACGGCCAGGGAGGAGGATAGTCCTCGCGCCGAATCTCCTGCGCCAGTTCCGTGATCGTCTCCGCTTCCATCATGACATTCAGCGGCAGCTTCTTGCCCAGTTCCACCTCAATGCGGCGGAACACCTGAAGGGCCGTGAGCGAACTCCCGCCCAGGGCCAGGAACTTATCGTGCGTGCCCACCGGAGTAACCTGAAGGCACTCTTCCCAGATGCGCACCAGTACACGTTCCAGGCTGTCGATAGGGGCGACGTAGGTCTCACTGGTTTGCCGAGTTTGCATCTCTGGCAGCGGGAGACTGCGAGCATCCACCTTGCCCGTCGAGGTCACAGGAAGTTCATCGAGAGTCACAACTACCGAGGGAACCATGTAACCAGGCAGCGTTTTACTCACAGCGGTCAACACGACGCTGTCTTGTAATGAATGGCCCGCACGGGCCACCACATAGGCGACCAGCCGCACGTCTTCTTGTTCGGTGGGCTGTGCTACTACGACGGCTTCTTTCACGTCCGGTTGCTCTAGCAATGCCAGTTCAACCTCAGCGATCTCCACCCGCTGCCCCCG
>JAHEME010000165.1 GCA_024643825.1 Chloroflexota bacterium
CGCCGCAACAATTGACAGCCATCGAGCATGACATCATTGAGATGGAAGCCGACCTTCGGGCGTGCTGGCTGTTGACCCTGCGTGCAGGAGCCATGCTCGATCAGGGAGAAAGCAATGCCTTGGAATCAAGCATGTGCAAAGCGAGAGCCGGACAAGCCGGGACTCGCATCTGCCAGCGATGCGTCGAAATCCTGGGACCAATGGGGTACAGCCGCGAGTGGTTGGTCGAGAAATTCATGCGCGATTCGAAAATTGCCGACTTATACGAAGGCACGCATGAAATCAATCAATTGATTGTGGCACGCCGCATTCTGGGATATGGATCAAGCGACCTCCGCTAGCAGGCGTGGGGTTACTTCGGCAAGCGGAGAGACCGCTCGATTCATCGTTTGGGAACCATAACAGAAAAATCGCCTTTGAGTTTCAGCGATCCATCTTCGGCCCCCTTCACGGTAAGTCTACCGCTGACGATGTGTTTGCCATCCTCAACCGATTTCTGTGACACCTTCCCCCGGCAGATGACAGTCTCGCCGGGGGAAGTCATTCCGCTGAAGCGCACTTTTATCCTTCTCACAGAACCATCGCCAGCCCAGTCGGTTAGAAGCTGACCCGCAAACGCCATCGTCAGCATGCCATGCGCGATGATCCCGTCAAGACCAACAGACTGTGCTACTCTGGGCACTGTATGGATCGGGTTGAAGTCTCCGGACGCCCCCGAATAGCGGACTAACTGGGTCTCGGTAATCGGCCCTTTGCTCAATTCGGGTAGCTCATCCCCCTCGTTGACATCGTCGAAGTGGATGGTCATTCCGTGCCTCCGTTGGCCTCTCGAACGATGATCAGATTTCGCTCACGAAGTACTGATTGATCAGACTGATTCTTGTACTCGAACAGAAGCTCCACGAATTCCAGCAGAGATGAACCTGCGCCCCGCGTGTAGATGTCGGCAATGCGAAGGCGACCTATCATCGTGTCCCCTACATGAATCGGTTCCAAGTATTCATATTCTTGCTCCGCGTGGAGCACATTCCAGATTTTCACTCCAATCGAATCAAGCACGTCTTCCAAGTTCAACGCGCCCCAGAAGATAAACGCCGTCGGAAACGTGGGGGGGATGACCGCGTGCTCTCCAAGAGCCTTGTTCTCATCATCGCCAATGGCAAGGAGGAACTCGCGGACTTTACCACGCTCAATCTTGTATTCAAATTCGGGAAACTCCGTTCCCTTATGTGCTGGGTCAACCACAGGCAAATCCCTTTCGCGATGAAATCATGCCAGCGAAATCTAAGTCCCTGCTATTATCACCCGGATAATCGTGTAAGCCAATCCAGCCATGCCTGCGCCAAAGCCGGACGATCTATCGGCTTTGGCGGTATAGGCGCGGCTGATCGTTATCCGCTAAAACCTCATCGAGATTCTCAATCGCAAGCTGCCCTCGCTGGCTAAGATATTCAACACGCGCACCCACCTGCTCCACCATGAGCAGTTCCGTGTAACCATCCATTACCCCATAGGCATCGCTCGCGAGTTGATATACTGTTCGCGGCTCCGCACAGCGATCAAGGATGCGCTTGATCTTGAGACTAGAAAGCTCTGTTGTACGAATCACCGCATCTGCATAGTCGGGAATCATTTCCTCATGTCCACCAAGAGCCACTTGAATTCCTTCCAAGTGAGATGCTTTAAGCAGTGAGTCCAGATAGTGCCCTACCCCGGTATAGGGGAAGATGCTCTCCGGGGAGAGGGCGACGCTGGTTTTTGGTAGGATGTGGTCCGATGTCAGCAAAGTATCCCCAACTCGGAGCATAATGAGACCGGGCGCATGCCCAGGAACATGAATGACTTCCATACAATCAGCGAGGGTATCTCCATCTCGCAGAATCACATCAACAGCGATGGGCGTCAGGTCTGGTTTTCCAATCACATAGAGGGCAAGCAACTGCTGGCGCTTATTCTCTGGCACGCCTGCCTGCCGCAGAAAATTTCCCATCCGTTGATGCGCGATTCTGGTTCGCTCATGCGGGTTGGTTAGAGATGTGCAGTCTAGTTCATGAATCGCGATCTGGGCATCGCTCGCTAACTTCCTGATCCAGTCTGTTCCACCAACATGGTCAATATGTCCATGCGTGATCACAATCAGCGTGAGATCATCGACGCGAATCGATGTTCCGAATTGGTCACCGATTGCTGTAAACCCTGCCAGAAGATCGCGATTAGAGGACGGCAAACCGGAACCTGTATCCACCAGAATCTTGTGTTCACCTGCAAGGAGTACAAATGCGTGAGCATAATAGGCTGGAAAGACTTCCAGTGGAACGCGATAGATCACAGCCCAATTGGAAGCTGTATGCTGCGTGACCTGCCATGAGTCCGGCATAAGTGCGGTTACCTCAGGGGGATCCGTTAGAGAGTCAAGCTATCATCCAGCCGTGTCAGACCAAGAGTGTCAGCCAGTTGTCGTGCTTCAGCATACTCACCCAGAGTCATGGCGTGAGCAAGCTCTTCGTTCGCGAAGGCACGATACGCCGGGCGATATTGATCCATAAGACTGAGATACGTATCCGGCCCCAGGAATTCCGCAATCCAGCGGAGCACACCCTCCGTATTTGCCTGCTGCCCTGGCATAACGAGGTGTCTGACAAGAACACCCCTTCTCGCTCGATCTTGCTCATCAACAGTTAGATGACCTACCTGCCGATACATCTCGCTCACCGCCGCATGGTTCACAGCGGGATATTCATGCACAGCACTTAGCCTGGCTCCGAGGCTCACGTCGCTGTATTTCATATCTGGGAGATAAATATCGATAATCCCATCCAGAAGCGCCAGTGCCTCCAGAGAATCATACCCACCCGAATTCCAGACGAGCGGCACATGCAGCCCGCCTTTGATTGCGTCTAGCAGTGCCGCGAGAATCTGTGGGACCACATGAGTTGGCGTCACGAAGTTGATATTCACGGCCCCCTTGCTCTGGAGATCAATCATCAGGCCAGCAAGCTGGCTCGCCGTAACTGGCCTCCCGCTTCCTTGAATGTTCCATCGCGCTGTCTGGCAGAACTGGCAGCGCAGATCGCAGTTTGCAAAGAAGATTGCGCCGGAACCGCCGCCAATGGTGAGTGGCTTCTCTTCCCCATAATGAACATAAGCTGTGGCTACAAGGGCCTGCTCCCCGGTTCGACATGGCCCTAACTCCACACCTCGATCAATGCCACACCGCCATCCACATAAATAGCAATCCCCTAGCATAGCCGCCGCAGTCTGCGCACGATGTGCCAGTTCGCCAGATTCATACAGAGCGAAATATGCTGGCTTCCACTGCCTAGAAGTCCGTTCCCTGGCAGCCTGATTCATGCTACGGCTGTGCATTGTTGAGATAATAGCCGCAGGTCGTGGTGTGATGCTGTTTCCTGACGCAGATTTAGGTGAGTCATTCGTTCAGGAAGTGCCTTTATGTCACACGTGATGTGAACGGAAACTGTCACACAATGCGTGACAAATATCGTGCTTGTTGTCGCATCCATGAACCCTGACATCATGCGCAGTCGCGGTTTTTGTATCCATCAAAGGCGCGAAGGAAAGCCTGTGCTTCTGCTGTTCCGATGCGTTGCAGTGCCCATCGTACGCGTTCTTGCACCTCAATAGTGGGCTGCCAGAGCAAATCTGCGAGACCTGCCGCCAATCCCGGCGGCCTTTGTTCGAGGAGTACCTTCAAGGCGATCTGCCAGATTTCCTCGTCCTGATTCAGCAGTGCCGATAGCGGCGATGGTCTACGAATCTTCCCCGCAGCACGGCCCCACACAGATAACATGCGGTTCGCATCCTCATAAAGGCGAGCTACATAATCGTCTGCCCCAGCTCGAAAAGTCTCCTCGATATGCTTCCCATCGTCCTCAACATTCATAACTACAATGGAAATCCTCGCAATTATCGGGTCAGCGAAGCCGCGAATTCGCTGTATAAGATCAATGTCATATGAATGCGGATGGGTTGCATAAACTACAATCAGGTTTGGTTCCAACGCACGGATAATACTCCATGAATCTTCGTCATCGCGTACGGTACGCACATCATACCCGCTTCTCGTGCCTAGGTACCGAGCCAGTATGCGAGTGTCATGATCTGCGTGAGTCATGACTACTAATGGCATGCGGTGGCCATCAACACGAGGGGCTACCACACTAGTACTCTGTCCTTTGTTGGGCAGGTTGATCTGGGTATGCTTTATGGATGGTTCCCAGCCAGATATGTGCAGGGAACCATCCCCACCAAGACCCGGCTCCTGTCTGTAGATTGGTCGCCTGTGTTTCGAGATCACACCCATCTCCTCGTATCTAGCGTAGTTCGACCACAGGTACACTTCGAAGTAGCTGCCGCTTTGTAGCAAGGTCAATGACGGAGACTCGGAGCATCCGATTCTTATCCACATTGAACTCTACCTCCACTCGATCTTCCCCTGCCTTTCCGGGAGGATCGAGATAGGCCACTGTACGCGCACCTTCCTCGTCATTCAAGGCAATCACCCTTTTTCGCTCAATACCGCCATCAACCATGAGAATCGCGTGGTCGCCAAACATGACTTCGGTAATCCCGTTGGTACTATCCTCTACTTCTCCTATCACAAGTTCGAGCGCCTCTTGCCCATCGCGCGAGGCGGTAAGAACAATCCTCGCAGGCTCTGGCAGCGGATACCGAGTTCCCGCTGGAATAAGCTCCTCCCACTCGTGCCGTCCGCTAAGGGCGCTCAGGTGACGTATGCCATAGGAATGGTACAAGAAGTCATCTAAACCAAACCCGGCGGCAAGGCTCAGTGCTCCATGAGCCACTGCCTCGAACGGCTTGTGCTCCATCACCCGTTCTGCCCCAAAATGTGTCCGAACTAACCTTCGCACGCTGGGGATGCGAGAAGTACCCCCAACCAGTAGCACTGCGGAAATATCTTCTGCAAAAATCCCCCTTGCCCGCGCGCCCCTCATCGCTTTATCGATAGTTTTCTGAACCATCGTAAAAAACTCATGTTGATCGAGGATGGCTTCCATTTGGCTGCGGGTAACGGTCGCTTGAAAGGTGCGATTCGAGGCAGGGTCAAACACGCTGATCTCTGCACTCTCATGATCGGAGAGACGTATCTTCGCTGCCTCAGCAGCCTGTTTGAGCCGCCCATACGCCCCACCTACTTGCTTCCGAGTGATGCTATTTCGCACTAATATGTCGTCAAGTAACCAGTGATCAATGTCATCTCCCCCAAGCACTCGACCAGCCTTCGCAACAACACGTGCTTCAGCAGATGTTTCGAGACGCGCCCGGCTTACCTCTACACTCGACCGACCCGCCTCCAACACAAAACCACTTTCTTCATCATCAAGAGGCATTCGGACAAGGGAAACATCCAGCGTCCCGCCGCCAAAATCAAGCACGAGCACGAGATCGCCCGGGGTACGCACTTCGTACCCAAGCGCAGCAGCGGTACTCTCATCAACTACACGAATTTGTTTGAAGGAAAATCCCGCCTGCCGCCCACCCTGGTCAAATTCCGCACGTAGCCACTGCAAGTAACGTTCAAAACTCTGAATTGGTACTGTAAGCACTAACTCATCAATTTCATCGCCCTCTACTTCAAGAATTGTTCGGAGAATAGTGGACAAGAATATTGTAGATGTGCGGGCTTCGTCCCAATCTTCCCCATCAATCACCCGTGCTAACGGGCGATTGGATGCGGCTACACCTCGCTTAAAGGAAGAGAAGAATCGAGCATCTTGCTGAATATCAAGGCCTCTGGCAAATACCGAGTGACCGACAACGACCTCCGGCTTGATACCGTCGGAAACATACAAAACAGAAGGAGTCAACCCATCTGCACTATCACCAAAGGGCACAGATAGCCCCGGCAGACCGACTGTCTCCGGGGCATTAAGGGCCTCGCGCCATACGGCAACAACCGTGTTCGTTGTGCCAAAATCAACTGCTATCTTTTTCATTGCAATACAATTATACCAGTATCGAGATTGAACCGTAGTTCCTATGCAGTTTCCGGCTCGATCACACGTGCTACATCTGCCTTAGCGAGAATCTCACCTTCCAGAGCATAGCCTATGAATCTGACAAGAACTCGATCTTGAGGTTGGGTCGAACTAGGATCGCCATCCACTACACGATGCCTTGTTGGGTCGAAAGCAATCTCCTGCCCGACCTCTCCAATTCTCTCAAACCCCATATCAGCGAATGTCTGATCGAGGGGTCTCAAAATATCTAAGACATCGCTAGATTCCAGTGATGCCCCATCAGTAACTGAAGTTCGCATCGTGGGAATCTGTATGATTACTGGGAGGATCTTTCGGAAGAATGCCAATCTCTCCTTCTGATGTGCTATTTCATTACTGCTCACGGCGCGCTTGTTCAGAGCAGTATATTCAGATCGGAGATTATCTACCTCTAAATGGCTCGCTTCCAAGTCTGCTTGCAGAAGAGAAACCATGCTCTGATATGTGGAAATGGCGCGCCTCAACCCCACCATATTCGCCACTAACTCATCATATTTGGCAGCCTTTGCCCGCACAATTTCTCGGCGTAGACACCAGATCGCGACCCGATCCCTAATGAGTTCGGCCATACTCTCCAAAGTTGCTCGCAGGCTGCTCACTTTGC
>JAHEME010000166.1 GCA_024643825.1 Chloroflexota bacterium
ACAATGGGTAGCTACTCTCGCTTGTGTAGTGTCGGTTGAGCGTGCTTACCTCACTCACGATCTTACCATGCTTTCGGGTCGCTTTTCGTTTCTACTGCGAACGACTTAGCGGAAACTAAAGCGCACCTGAATCGAGGAATCAAACGGCGGCATTAGGAGCCGCCGCCATCATACTGCATAGAACAAATGCTGAGTTCATACTGTGGGAACTGGTGATTCCTCGTGACCCTTGATCCAATCTGCTACCCAGGCTCCAAGATAAGGATACCGGTACTCTCTCCCATGATAGGCTTCAATGCCGCCGACAATCGAAAACACCCCCAATACAAACGGAGCAGCTACAATCGCGAGAGCAACTGCCGCCGTAACCAGCGGCGCTACCAGAATAAGTAGTAGAATGCCTACCAGAATCACGACCAATACAGCACTGACGATCCACACAAGAGAAACTGATAGTACCCCTGCGAGAATGAACACGAAATACCCGACACTTCCAGCAATTTGCAATGCAACCGCCTGAGCTGCATGAAAAGCTACAAACTTGGATTTATCTTTGAAAGCGATGTAAATACCAAGGGGGACGAAGGCAAACGGAATTGCACCAAGACCGCCAGAGCCAATGCTAAACAGAAGCGTCACAATAGCACTAAAGTGCGCTAACGCGGCCCAATTGCGTTCTTGCTTCGTGGTTTCAGGTGTACTTGCCATGACGACTTTGGTTTCAGATACTTGAATCATGTAAACTTCCTTACCTTAACAGAAATTCTTGCTTCTGATTACTAAGTACGCGAAACTAGGGCAATGGTTTCATGATCAATCCCAACGCTACCCTCCCATAGCAAATCCGACTATACTGAAATCGCTTTAACTATAGTTGGGTGCTAATGAATGGACTCTGCAACTTATGTCGCTTCAACGAATTGCCTGCCAGAACTGCGGCTCGAACCGCTTTGATCACGACTCCGATGGAAATCTGATCTGCAGCGCATGTGGTACGCTCTTTGGTTCCCCTCTTGAGGAAATTGTGTGCCCAGCGTGTGGCACAGACAACCCATCACATGCGCTGAAATGTCTGAATTGTGGATTGACCCTCAGCAAGCTGTGCCCTTCCTGTAATCATGTAAATCCAGCAGGCATTGATCACTGCCTGAATTGTGCCACGCCACTTGACACATTATCGACAGTCTTCATGCGCATTGGCAGCGGTCGTGAGCAGTCTGCTAAGATGATCCGCAAGGAATTAGTGCGCGCAAAAGCAGAAGATCATGTCTACATGCGAGAGCAGCGTGATATTCTTGATGAAGAGGAACGGCGGCGCTTGCAGCGCCTGCGCGGAAAGCAGACAGAAGCGCAGCGCCAGCAGCGGATCATTACATTTGTTGCCATTGTTGGAATCGGCTTGCTGGCGTGTGTCGTCGCTGTCTACATTCTAGTGATTCGCTAGGATTCAGTGCGGTCGACTCGAAAAATGGGGCGCGGAGCAAAGCAGTTTCGCTCCGCGCTTTTCGTTCCTTAAGATCGTTTTATTCCTGCACCGGAACAGTATTAATATCTCCATTGATGGTCACTAGCCACGCCGCGATCCATCCAGTCTGCCCGTTGTTGAGAACGAGCAGCCAGTTCGCACTGCTGTTCCGCGCCAGTATCGGGACTGTATTTCCTGCTGAGACAGTCCCTACCTGAGAATAGTCAGTGCCAGGCCCAGACCTCATCCGAATATTCGTGGAGGCAAGTGCAGTAACATCGCCAGGATTCGTTGGCTCATCGGGTGCAGGAGGCGCCGGAGCCGCCCCGCCACCGTCATTGCTCACAACAGGAACTGCCGCCAGATCGCCCTGGATGCTGGTATACCACCCGGCAACCCAACCCCTCGTTCCATTAAAGTCAACATACAACCAATTGCCTTGCGCGTTCTTTCCGATCACAGGGAGTACGGTCGCATTCGGCACCAACCCTACCTGGCCAAACGAGGTATCTGGCCCTGAACGCAGGCGCAGCGATGTTTGGGCGGTTGCGGTGACACCAGTTGCCCCTGACGGATTGGCGGGTGCAGGAGGAGGCGATCCCTCTCCCGGCCCAGGAGGGCCATAGAGGGCTTGGATTCCGGCAATATCATCCGCACCTAGCCCGCGAACTCCAACATATTCTGCCCACATCAGGGACGCGGGATCACCACTGTGATCAAGGCCTAGCGCATGGCCCATTTCATGCATGACGGAGGTTGTCAGGTGAATCTGCCAGGGACGCGTTGGGGGATTCACAACCCACGTTTCGTCATCGTCGAGGTGGACATCCCCTGCCAGTGAGCCGAGCCAGGATAGGGGAAAGAAGGCGTGCGCCAGAATCTCACCCGGCCCATCAAATGGATTTCCATCGCCATGCTGCCCACTAAACCAACCAACATCAATATCGGCATTTCCAGAGGTCTCTACGAGTGTCAGACCGCTAGCAGCATCCCAGGCAGCCGCGGCCTGCCGAATCGAATTTTGAGCCTCTGTGCAATCCAATGACTTTGGACAATTAATAATCCTGTAAGTCAAAGTAGTCTTTGCCCAGCTTGCGGCTGTCACATAAGGAGCTATGACACTACCCGCAGGTGGCAGACTATCATAGTATTGCGGCACAGCCTGCGCTGCCTGTGCAGTAGATGCTGCGCCGAAAATTGTGACCGCGCCTAGTACCATAACAATCAACACAATTGGAATCAGCAGCCGCCTTGGAAAGGACGAATTGAGGTGGTTTGATTCCTGTCGCAACATCTTTTGCTCCTAACTGACCGATAAAACGATCTTCGTAACCGATTGAGAAGAACATCACTCGCAGCAAAGTATACTCGGATGCACCGACCATGCCATCAGAGAAACATGGAAGACGATCCACCAACAGGGAAACAAGATCGCTGCGACTGTTTGACCCTCCGTTTACAGCAAGATAGGATCACTAAAGTGTCCCCCAGGGAGTAAACCAATGGACTTTCGAGATTTTGAGCAACGCTTTTCTGCATGGAAGATATTGTTTTCCAGTGGTGAAATCACCCGCGAAGAGTTTCTACGGCACATAGAATCGTTGACGGGGGAATCGCCTGACGGAACCCGCTGGCGGATCAACCCCCAGGACGGAACATGGTTGAAGATCGAAAATGCCCATTGGATTCCCGGAGACCCATATAGCCACCCCCTATCACAACAACCAGTCGCACCGCCATCGACTCTTAGGGAAGCTACTGATGCGTCTCAGAAGCCAGAGAAAGTTTCTTTCCCTACCTGGTTAGCACAAAACTGGGGATGGGCTGCGGTGCTGGGCGCAGGTACTTTATTGATTGCTGCTTCGATTTTCTTCCTCGTATCCATGTTGTTGGTTCCTGATACTACCGACTCGGTAGCGCAATCAGATATCAATGCCACAGTGGATGAAGTTCCTACGGCGACAACACCCCCGGTGGATATTCAGAGCGACCCTAGCGAGTCACCGCCCGCATCGGATACTCCATCTTCCCAGATCAGTGAAGCGGGTCACGAGATGGTTCTCATTGACGCGGCGACATTCCGTATGGGGACAACTCTTGATGAGCTGCGCGATCTGTATGCTATCTGCGGGCCAATCCTAGGAGATGCGGGCTGCAAGCAGCAAGGCTTTGAAGCCGAATTGCCTTCTCATCAAGTCACGCTTGATGCCTACTATATCGATGTGTATGAAACGACCAATGAGCAGTTTGTGGTCTTTCTGAACGAGCAGGGCAATCAAGATGGTGGCGGAGTTCAATGGTATGAGGCTGGCGATCCATCCGCGCGGATCACGTTTGCTGATAGTGCTTGGTCGGCCATCTCATCGTACGGCAACCATCCGGCGACGGAGGTCACATGGTTCGGCGCGCAGGGATATTGTGAGTGGCGCGGTGGGCGTCTCCCGACAGAAGCAGAATGGGAAATGGCGGCACGGTACGATCCGGTGACGCAAGACTCGAGAATCTATCCCTGGGGGGCGACTCAACCAACAAGCGCACAAGCGAACTATGGCATCACGGGAACTGGTACAAAGCCTGTCGGTAGTTACGAAGATGGCAAGAGCACATTTGGCCTGTATGACATGGCAGGCAATGTGTTTGAATGGGTAATTGACTGGTCGTCTCGTGATTACGGCGAAGGATTGGATCAAGCCAACCCTTCAGGGCCGGAAACCGGAACCCAGAAAATCATTCGGGGTGGATCATGGGGTGACAACGCATTCTTGCTTCGTACCGCCAATCGTGGATCTTTGCTGCCCACAGCCGCCCTCAATTTCGTCGGGTTCCGATGCGTGAAAGATGCCAACGTAGTGAACCCATAGGAGTTCGATGGCCTCTGCGTAGTGCAGAGGCCCCCGTTTCATCAGGCCATCTGCCCCTGTGTTTCCCCTGTTCGAATAAACGCCAGCAAGCGCTGCCAGGCATCAGAAGATGCATCCGCGTACTCAGCCGACCTTCGATCAAAGAAGCTGTGAGGAGCACCAGGATAGATCATGATTGTGTGATCAACGTCTGCTGAGTCCAGTTTCTCGTCAATCTCGCGAACTGCCTCTTCTGGAATCCCCTGATCCGCACCACCAAAGAATCCCACCACTGGATAGCGAACCTCTGATGCTTTGTCCAGAATTGCCCCACCTGCCCCGAAGTCCCGCGTGATCCCGGCATAAAATGGAATAAGCCCGGCAAAGCCTAGCGTCCGGTTGGTTCCCGAAAGTAATGTCAGGGACCCTCCCATACAAAAACCTGTCACAAAAATCCGAGCCTCTTGCCCAAGTTGATCCCGAAGGTATGCGATGGCGGCTTGCACATCCAACGTGAAAGTATCCATTCGCACTTGCTGGACGTGCGGCATGTAATCGAACCCTTCTTCGCGCCCGGTAAGACCCGCAGTACGTCCAAAGTAATCAATTGCAATTGCCGGAATCCCAACTTCAGCGAAGCGAAGAGCTAGTTCCCGATAGAACTGATGAAGTCCACGCACATCGGGGTAAATCACAACAGCGGTTTCTGAAGAAGAATCTGGCATCGCGGCGTAAGCATGGAATTGATTTCCATCGCTGGAAGTCAAGACAAACTGATGTCCGTGTGCCTTCCCGGTAACTCCAGGTGGGTCTGGTGGGCGCGCTTGATCATCATAACACATGGAAGTTCACTCCTTTGGTTCCAAAAACCATTTAGCTAATGGTTCTATAGTAGTCATCCCACATCGTGGTGCAAGGTCAGCCTCACTCAACAGTTACACTCTTAGCAAGATTACGCGGCTGATCCACATCTGCACCTCTGCGTACGGCAATATGATAGGCCAGAAGTTGCAGGGGCAGCACATTGACAATAGGGGATAGGTATTCCGGCGCATCGGGAACATAGATCACACGATCCGCTTTCTCAGCAATAAGCCTATCTCCTTCTGTTGCCAGAGCAATGACGATACCACCACGCGCCTTCGCTTGTTCAACCTGAGACAGCATCTTTTCGTAAACATGATCCTTGATGGCGATTGCCAATATCGGCATATTCTGATCGATTAGAGCAATTGGCCCGTGTTTCATCTCTCCTGCGGGGTAGCCTTCCGCGTGGATATAGCTAATTTCCTTTAGCTTCAATGCTCCTTCCAGCGCAATTGGGTAATTGATGCCACGTCCCAAGTAAAGGAAGTTACCGTACTGATAATAGTCAGAAGCTAACTCCTGATACTCCTGGTCGTGGTCAAGTACGGAACCAATCAGGTCCGGAAGCAGCGCAAGATCGGCAACAATCTTTCGCAAGCTATTTGTATCTCTGGAATTTCGCAACTGCGCTAACACACAAGCCAGTAAGTATTGATCGACGATTGATGTGGTGAACGCCTTTGTGCTGGCAACGCCAATTTCCGGCCCTGATTGCATTCCGATGTAGCCATCGGCAATACGCATTGCCTGACTGCCTATCGCGTTTACTATGCTCCAAATGGTCGCCCCTTTATCACGACCTTCTTCCATCGCTGCCAGCGTGTCAACCGTCTCTCCCGACTGTGTGATCGCCAGTAAAGCCATCGTTGAGTCAATAATCGGATCGGAATAACGGAATTCGGAACCAATGGCGACTTCGACTGGCAGCCGAGCGATATTCTCAATTAGATATTTCCCTACAAGACCTGAGTAATAGGAGGTTCCACAGGCCACGGTAACTACTTTTGACAGCCTCATCGCCTCCGCTTCTGAAAAGCCAAGCTCGGGTAGTTTGACAATAAAATTCTCGAAGTCGACTCTCCCACGAAGCGTATCTGTAATCGCACGGGGCTGCTCGAAGATCTCTTTCTGCATGAAATGCTTGTACTCGCCCTTTTCAGCACTTACCGGGTCTAAGGTAAGAGCATGTATTTCTGCCTCCACCTCTTGCCCATCCAAGGTACGAATTTGATATCCCTGCGCCGTGATCGTCACCATTTCCCGGCTGGCAAGGAATACCATTTCCTGCGTGTATTCGAGGATCGCTGGAATATCTGACCCAAGGAACATCTCATGATCGCCTAATCCTACAACCACTCCTCCCGCATTTCCGATCCGGCAAGCGATGATCTTATCCGGTTCGAGGCGGCTGAAGGTTACTACCGCCTGTGCCCCCTTCAACAGATTG
>JAHEME010000167.1 GCA_024643825.1 Chloroflexota bacterium
TGGCGCTATCCGGGGCGCTGGCAGGTCTGGCTGGCACTATCGAGGTGCAGGGTCTGAACCGCGCTCTACCCGCCTTCTTCTCTGCTGGATATGGGTTCGATGCTATCGCGGTTGCGCTGCTGGCGCAGAATCATCCGATTGCCGTCATCCCTGCCGGGCTGCTGTTCGGCGCGTTGCGAACGGGGTCTGATGTGCTTCAGATTCGGACGGGCGTTTCTCGCCACATGGTGTCGATCATCCAGGCATTGATCCTGCTCTTTGTAGCAGCCCCCGCCATGATCCGGGCCATCTATCGGCTCCGCATCCAGAAGAGTGAGATGGAAGATGTACCCCTGACCCGTGGATGGGGAGGCTAGGAAACCCTATGGATATCAATGTTGTCGTCGGCATTCTTCATGCAGCCCTGATCGCCGCTGCGCCGATTGCGCTAGGAGCTTACAGCGGGATGTTCTCCGAGCGTTCAGGGGTTGTCAATATCGCTATCGAAGGCATGATGCTGATCTCTGCGTTGACCAGCCAGCTATTTGCCCAGTATGTGGGCAGTAGTTGGATTGGAACCCCTATGCAGCCGTATGGTCTTCCCCTGGCGGCCCTCGTAGGGATTCTCACAGGTGGGGTGTTGGGCTTTCTTCATGCGTGGTTGTCCATTCGCTTCAAGGTAGACCAGATCATCAGCGGCACAGTGATCAACATCGGGGCGCTGGGCATCACTGGCGCACTGTACAATCTGTTCCTATCGGGTGGGCTGGCAGGTGGTGTACCGACCAGCCCCGGTACGTTTGCTGTAATCCGCATTCCGGTGCTAAAGGATATCCCTCTCATCGGGCCTGTAATCTTTGAAAACCAGCCCGTTGTCTTCTCCATGCTAATTCTCACGCTGGTAGCTCACTACGTGCTGTTTTATACCCCCTGGGGGCTGCGTACGCGGGCAGTGGGCGAGCATCCACGCGCTGCCGATACTTTGGGTATCAATGTGTATTCCATGCGCTACATCAGCGTGATCATTGGTGGGGCGCTGGCGGGTCTGGCCGGGACGTGGTTTACCCTGGAATGGGTTGGTGTTTTCAACCTGCAAATGACGGGTGGTCGCGGGTTCATCGCGCTCGCAGCGATGATCTTTGGTCGCTGGACTCCGCTGGGGGGATTCCTAGCTGCGTTGATCTTTGGTCTGGCGCAGGCGCTGCAAATACGTGTGCAGGTACAGGGATCGGCGATCCCGTTCCAGTTTCTGGTGATGGCCCCCTACCTTCTGACCATGCTTGTGCTGGCAGGTTTCGGGGGGCGCGCTCGTCCACCCGCTGCCGATGGGGTTCCCTACGAGAAGTAGCGCAATCTTACGAATCAAAAAGGGTCGGCTATATGCCGGCCCTTTTGCTTGTGCGATCAGGGATTATTATTGCGAAGCAAGGTAGTCATCTAGCGCGCTGCGTAGATCCTCCTCAGCCGTATAGCCATACCACTGCCGAATTTCCGTTCCATCCGGGGCAATCAGTACAAATGTGGGCTGGGCGCGGTAGTTGTAGGTTTGTTTTACGCTGTCATTCTCAGGATTATCAATATCTAAATACACAAAATCTATCTGACCCCAATAGACAGCCTCCAGACCATGAACTGTGGGCTTCATCGCTCGACAGGTGGTACACCAGTAGGCAAAAAACTCGACGAACTGGGGCCTCCCGGTTGCGCCTACGTGAAGGGATGAGTCAGCGCGGTAATCGCCATTAGGATCGGCTGGTGCGTCTGGTCGAGGGGGCATGCTCTTGCCGAGAACCAGGGCGGTTTGGGCTGCATTTCCAGATTGATCAGTCTGGGGGGAGGACTCCGCACTGCAACTGGTGAGTATGATGGTTGCTATTAATACAATAGGTGTAGCGATTCTTCTGAACTTCGTCACGTAACATTCACTCCTATCCATTACTATACATAGGATGGTCGTGAAAGATTACCAGAATCTTACCTCACAGGTTCAGGAAGAAGATCTCTGACGCTCTCCAAGATAGGCCGGGGCAAGGATTGCAATGAAGCGGCTGATCCGTTTGTCCCTCATGCGAGCCACCAATCCCGGATCAACGTATTTCTCGATCTCTTCCAGATTATGAATCGTGGTGACAACCGTAGGAAGTCGCAAGACATACCGATAATCGAACAATTGAAATAATCTGGCCTTAGCCCATGGAGTTGCAGCTTCAATACCTAGATTGTCCAGTATCAGCAGCCGCGCACTCTTGAGTTCTTGAAAATGAGCATCAAAAGTGACCGGGCTGTTTGGCGAGAAGGTCGCTCGCAGATGATCCAGTAGGTCAGGCACGGCAGTCATGATTACTCCGGCTCCCAACGCGCGCTGCTGATTGGCAATCGCCGCCGCGAGATGCGTTTTACCACATCCATGTTCCCCTGCCAGAATCAACCACGGTTCAATATCTTGTGCCGAAGATTCTTCCTGAGATTCCACTCGGCCCGGCAGCGGGCGAAGCGGTCCATAGATGTTTTGAGCGAACTGCTGGGCAACCTCATACGCCTTTTTTAGATTGGCGGATTGTTCTTTAGGAAGATCGCGATCTGTGCGGAAGGTCTCAAACGTCCTATCATGAAATAGCCCCAGCATATCGAGTGTACTCGTACCGACTGTGCCCCCCAGCCGATAATCCGGGGCAGCAATGGTGATGATCTGGCTGAGTCCTACATCCGCCAGTCGGGATCGGATGCGTGGATCGAACTGATCGATATTCTGATTTGTGCTGATAACGGTTGGTAGTTGGGCCATATACCGTTGATTGAGAATCTGATAGAGCTTCTCCATTGCCCAGGGAGTGGGGCTTTCCGTGCCCATGTCATCCAGGATCAGCAGGGGGACGGTCTGTACCTGTTCGAACCTCGTGCTGAAGTTATCGGTTTGCGTACTTCCTGGCCCATACGATGACTTGAGGTAGTCCAGTAGATCAGGGACGGTCATGAAGAGTACCGACTTGCCAGCGTCGATCTGGGCATTGGCGATAGCCGCCGCCAGATGGGTTTTGCCGCAGCCATAGCCGCCTCGCAGAACCAGCCACCCCTGCGGATGCTCGGAGAATTCCCTGGCGCGTTCGTAGGCCCAGCGAAGGTTATCACGGTCGATGTCAATCTGCCCGATTCCGTCCGGGAGGAAGGTCTCAAACGTTTTGTTGGAGAGGTGCTCCAACCCGCCCAGCTTGCGCAGGTGCGCCTGTGTCGCCGCCGATAGCTCGGAGGCACGGCACGAGCATCGAAACACTCTGCCAAAGTCAGGATGCGACTCCGGGACTTCGTGCGCCACGTAGCCTACCCCACCGCAGATCGGGCAGTCGGGGTCGCCTTCTCCATAATGCTGCTCTGAATAAGTCATCTCAATACTCAATCTCGTCGCTGTATTTGCCGCGAATATATCGTTCGCTGGGTTCGGCATCCTCCGCCGATTTTTGGCGGCCCTGCGTGCGCCAGCGTTTCAAGACGGCAAGGATGTACGATAGCTTACGCGCGTTGTTGGTGACCGCGATCTGAATGGCTTCTTCCAGCCATTCCCTGGAATATTCTTTCTCCAGGTCTTGCAGGTTCTCGGCGATCAACGGGGTCAGCGGCCCGATGTTCTGTTCGTAGAGCACAAAGACATTCGGACGCTCCACCGTGATCGCCGGAGACGCAGCGGTCAGCAAATCAGGGAACCATTCTCCCTTTTCGATAGCCTCGATTGCCTCACGCCCTCTGGCGGAATTGATGAAATATAGTTCCTCTTCTTTGCTGTCGTGCTCCACATGCACTTGCAGCAGCGTGCCCCGTGCAACAGCCCGTTCAAGCCCTTCTTGCAGTTGGGGGATGCGCTCGTGCTCACGAGGAGCAAGCCCGGCAAGGAATACGTCATCCTGCACGATCTCGCTGTGACGCACGAACACCCACTCCCCTTCGCTCAACTGCGCACGCCACAGACAGTACAGGGTGACTTTGAGTTCCGGTAGGCTGTCAATCTGCGGGAGAAGTTCGCGAAAGAATAGAGAGGGTATGCGGGTCAACCGCCCCTTTTCCGGGAAGCCAGGGAAGCCCATCATCGCTAAATCTGATCCAGGTCAATTGTCTGGCGAGCCGCATTCTGAAACTGCGTCAGCGCCGGGATGAAGATCAACTCGACCATTCCGGTTGGCCCGTTACGGTGCTTGGCAATATGGATCTCGGCTTTGTTTCCATCGGGCGTTTCCGGGTCGTAATAAGCATCTCGGTAGATGAACATCACCACATCCGAGTCCTGCTCAATGCTGCCCGATTCGCGGAGGTCAGAGAGCAGCGGGCGTTTATCGTTGCGCTGTTCCACCGCGCGGGAAAGTTGGGCGGCTGCCACCACCGGGATGTTCAACTCACGCGCCAACTGCTTGAGTGAACGGGAAATATACGAGATTTCCTGCACCCGGTTTTCGGAATGATAGGGGGTGGTCATCAACTGCAAATAGTCGATCACGATCAGGTCAAGCCCAAACTCAAGGTGCAGGCGACGGGCTTTGGTTCGTAGTTCGGAGGTCGTGAGCGCGGGCGTATCATCCAGATAGACCGGGAGTGTCCCGATGTACTGCGTGGCGGCGAGGAACTGCGCCCAGTCTTTTTCATCGAGCTTCCCCTCCCTGAGTTTGTGGGAAGGGATGTTCGTCTCGGCGCTGACAAAACGCTGCACAAGCTGTTCGTTGCTCATCTCTAAGCTGAACAGGGCTACTCGCTGGTTCATACGAGCCGCGTTCATGACCACGCTGTTCAGCCAACTTGACTTCCCCATACCAGGCCGCGCCGCGATGATCAACAAATCTGATCGCTGAAGCCCTCCCAGCATCCGATCCAGATCGATGAACCCGGTCGGCACACCCATCACGTCTTCCTGATGGCGGGCCATGAAACTTACGTGGTCAAAGTACTCACTGACCGCATCTCGAATCGGGATCAGTTCGCGGGTCAGGCGGCGTTCCGTGACCTCAAAAATCGCCTGTTCTGCCTTACTGACCACATTGTCAATGTCGGGCTCATCGGAATGGGCCACCCGCGCGATCTGGCTGGCAGCCTCGATCAGGCGGCGTCGAACGGCCATACGTTCGACGATTTGCCCGTAGCCTTCCACGTTCAATGCTGAGGGTGTTTTGTTGATCAGGCTTAGAATGTAGGCCGCGCCCCCGATTTCAGCCAACTGCCCGACCTGCTCCAGTTCGCTGACGACGGTCAGATAATCAATCGGGTCGCGCCGTTCGTGCAAGCCCAGCATGGCTTCATAAATCCACTGATGTCGGATGATGAAGAAATCTTCCCGCTTGAGAAACGCGAGCACTTCAAAGAGTGCGTCAGGGTTGATCAAAACAGACCCCAGCACAGCCTCTTCTGCTTCTACGCTGTGGGGGGCAAGTTGATCGGTTCGCAGATCGCCGCTTGATGCCTGAGACATGGCTTCCTATTGGTCAGAGATGCAAATGGATGAGGTGGGCACATGCCCTACATAAGTATGCCACGCGATTTGATTTTGCGCTGGGAGGCTTGCTGGCCCACACAAACATCCCGGTTGCTGGAGGGAGATCAATTCAGCAGGGAGGAACCACAGATTCCTCCCTGCTATTTCATGAAGTTATTAGCGACGGCGTTTGCGCTTGCGGCTGCTGCCAGAGCGCACGTCACTCTGCTTGACCGTCTGTGCACCCTTCTGAACGGTGCGATAGTGGCAGTCCTTGAACTTCTTTCCGCTTCCGCACGGGCATGGATCATTGCGCCCTACGTTGCTCCACAGGTCTTTATGAACGACCTGCGTAACCTTGACTTGACCATCCTGCTGGCGGGTTACTTTCTGCTCCACGCGGTAGCCGGATTCAGCGAGTCTATCGAGCATCGCGTCTCGTCTCTTTTGATCTTCGACGATCTGCCGGTGCTGCGGAAGTTCGTTGAAGAACCGCCGTGCGACGCCTTCTTGCACGTCTTCACGTAGTTTATCAAACATCTCAAACGCGCGACGCTTGAACTCGATTTTCGGATCACGCTGCCCGAAGGCTTCTAGGCCAACCCCGGTTCGTAAATCGTCGATGGCTAACAGATATTGACGCCATTCCCCATCGATCACGGAGAGCATCAAGGCACGCTCATAGCTGCGGAGCTGTTCTTCCCCGATGGCATAGATGGTGACTTCCGGGCTGGGCGTTGATGCCGAGCCTCCATCGATGCCCGCTTCCTCGGCAATCTCTTGCGGGGTTTTGCGTGCGATAGCAAGCAGTTCTTCGATGCGCTGAAGCAGAACTTCAACGAGTTCCTCTTGATCCATCACGCTCATAAATTCGCGGAACACGCCACCCAGCGCAGCCCCTATTTGCCCGTAGAACTGCGCTTGCACTTCTGCCGGACGCGATCCGCGCGACACATTTGCAATCTGATC
Source organism: Chloroflexota bacterium (assembly GCA_024643825.1). GTDB lineage: Bacteria > Chloroflexota > Anaerolineae > Aggregatilineales > UBA3940 > JAHEME01. The sequence goes on from JAHEME010000167.1 coordinate 6,398, forward strand.
ACGAAACGTCTGATCAAGGGATGCTTCCAGCGATTGCCAGACTTTCTCTGTATTCAGACCATCGACATCCCCGACCTGATCGGCATATCGATTAAAGATCGTGCGCACACTGGTAACAAAGCGATCCCAGCCTTCCACACCCTGCGCGCCGAAAGCTGGCAGCACGGGCCAGGCGGAGACGATCCGGCTAACCTCTCCCTGAAGCATGCGCA